>CAJAKT010000132.1 GCA_903940375.1 uncultured bacterium
ATGGTAGAACATCAGCTTCCCAAGCTGACAGTGCGAGTTCGATTCTCGTCACCCGCTCTCGAACGAATAGCCCCCCATGGTTCTGGGGGGCTATTCGTTTGAGAATGGGAAACACGCCGAGATCCGTCGCGGAGTGGCAGCCGCCCGACGGATCTCGTCATCACGACAGCCGCTTGATGTAGCCGTTGGCCCACTCGACGGCAAGCGTCACGTTCGGCAGCACATCGAGGTCGCCGATTTGAGCGTCGTAGAGCGAGTCCCAGTCCTGGCCGATTGTGATGGTCGGCGGCCAAGGATGCTGCCGACGGAAGGCGAAGAGACGCTCGCAGATCCGTGCGATCTCGTCGTCGCCTTCAGCAGTGTCGCGGGCGAGGAGCTGGAGGTCGATGAGGTCGTGTGCACGTTCTGAGTTCGGCGCTGAGACGGCATGGAGCTTCTGGGCGATCTGGTGGGCGTCGGCGATGACCGGCAGCGGCCTCGGTCCGGGCAGTCCGAGTTTCCCGAACAAGGCGACGACGTCGTGGTCGAGGACACGCGGTGGGTCTACGGTGTCGTCGAGCTCATCTGCGCCAATCTCGAGCGGGATCGTCATGAATGCCTTGGGTGTCCCGACCAGCCCGTACCTCAGTTTCACCTCGTAGGCCACCATCACGTACTGCGGAGGCACGTGGCGGGGCCTAGCGACGGATCGTGAGGGGCGCACGTCCCCGGCGAAACCGCCCCACCCACGGGTGAGAGCCGCTCCAAGACTGGCAACGAACGTCTCCAGGTCGGTTGCCCGCGCTGTGTCGAAGTCCTTGCTGAACCTCGAGTGGGCAGGTCCGTATCGAAGGCGCATCGCGGTGCCGCCCTTGATGGCCGCTGCCACGTAGCCGGGATGGTCGTTGTCGGTTTCACACGACAGCAGGATCTGGCCCAACACGACCAATGCGACTGTGCGCTCCAGGCGGGTGGCCTGGAGCTCATCGCTCGTCTCGTTGCGGATTCGAGCTCTCAGGGAGGCAACATGCGGAGGCGGGTCGGAGCGCGGAGAACTCCCAGGGAGTGTCATGCGGATTCCTCACGCTGTCTACTGGATCCGAGTGCTCGCCGCACGCGTCGTGCCTCGAGTGGTGTGACGAGATCTCTGCGCAGTGCCTCCGAAAGGGCCACCTCGAGTCGTTCGGTCATGACGTGGCCCTTCATCTCGACCAGTGCGCGCCACACTCGAGTCGACGGGATCCCGTCGTACTCCGTGATGTCCTCAGGATCAACGCGCCGGTGAACGACGGTGACGAAGCCCGGATCCACGAGCCGGACGCGGTGCGGAGTCGCGACGGTGATCCGAGTGGGTTCGACGAGGGCGAGCCCCTGCAGGGCCAGCACCGACTCACCGTCAAGGTGCGCGCCTGGCCCCACGCGCAGGACCGCTTCGGCAAATGCGTCGGTGTCGGTTCGACGCAGGTCCGGAAATCGGTAGAGCCCGCGGGCCACGTTGGTCAGCGCTCCGCGACCGGCGAGCTTCCTCAGTTCGATCGGGGGGACCCCGAGGGCTCGTGCGTCCCGGGTCGTCACATAGCCGTGCTGTTCCTGAGCGAACTCGCGCAGGGTGCTGCGGTAGCTCATGCGCACCTCCTCTGGTGCCTTGCCTTGGGCAGAAGAGTACCACTATCGGTACTGTTCTGCCCAGCGCCAGCCATCTCCATGCCAAGCGCTGCTTCCGTCGGTGTGATCACGCACGCCGCTTGATCGGGCGCACGCTGCTGGGCTCGGCGGCCAGCTCGTCCATGCGCTCCGCGATCCGCCGGCCGTGATCGACGGTTGCGTGCAGGTAGATCTCGGCGGCCTGAGTCGTCGACTGCCCCAGCCGGTTCTTGAGCTCGGCGAGCGACGCCCCGGCCTCCGCAGCCAGAGTCATCCCCGTGTGGCGGAGGTCGTGCGGGCGGATGTCCGGTCGGCCCATTCGGGTCAGGGCTCGTCGCAGCATCTGGTAGTAGGTCGTGCGGATGTTGCCGCCCGTCTCAGTCGTGAACAGCAGGCTCGTCGGACCCGGCGCGGTGTAGGTCTCCAGATGCCGCTCAAGCTGGTCAGCAAGCAGCCCGGGGATCGCGATGGTGCGGATGCCCGCCCGGCTCTTGGGGGTGTCCAGGTCGTGGACTCCCTTGAGCGGATAGACCCGCTCGCGAACCGACAGGCTCGCGAAGCCGGGCGTGAGGTCGATGTCGCGCCGCTGCGTTCCACGCCGAGATCCGTCGCGGAGTGGCAGCCGCCCGACGCTTCATTGGCCAAACGGTGGCTGGCGTGCAGGCGGACTCACGTTCAGGTCACGATGCGAGTGCCGCGAGAGGCACGACGTGGACTCCAGTCGGCAGCGTGTAGGCGTACTCGGTTCCAGTAACCACGGCGAGGAACACCGGAGGCCCGACTCGAGTCAGGTCCACCCGTGCATCGCGAAGCATGAGCAGGCTCTTCTCGGCCTCAGCGATGCGGGAGCCGCCGAGTTTGACCTCGATGGCGGCCCACGTCCTGTCCTCGAACTCCAGAATGAGATCGACCTCCAGGCCGGTGTTGTCGCGGTAGTGGTAGGCCCGGCCGAATCGTGCCTCGACCATGCTGCGCAGGTCGCGGGTGACGAGCGATTCGAAGACCTGGCCGAAGAACGCAGGATCCTTTGCGAGCCTGTCGGCGTTGACCCCCAGGGCCGCGCACGCCAGAGCCGGGTCGGCCAGGTGAAGCTTGGGGCTCGTGCGAAGCCGCGACCTCGAGCGCAGGGCCACACTCCACGCGGGGAGCTCGTCGAGGGCGAACACCGTCGCGAGCGCATCGAGGTACGTTCGAGCCGTCTTAGGGTCGAATGCGCCACCGTCCGCGGAGACGTCAGCGGCCAGGCTCTCCAGCGTCGCCTCGCTCGCGATGTTCCGGGCCACCGACTCCAGCAGGCGACGCAGGCGCACCGGGTCGTGCCGGACCCCCGTTGCCAGCGGAATCGCGCTGGCGCACAGGTCATCGAGGTAGGAGCGGTTGAACGCGACAGCCTGACGGTGACTCGCTCGCAGCAGCGCGGGCCAGCCTCCGACGATCGCCGCCTCGGCGAGATCGCGGTAGGACATGTGACTCCTGCCCGAGATTGGTTCGCCCGACTCGAGATCGGCGAGTGACACCACCTGCGAGGACCGACCCGATTCCGACAGCGTCATGGTCCGCATGCGTAGACGGGCGATTCGGCCGGCCCCCGAGTGACGCGACGGGTCTCGCCTGGGACTGGACGACCCCGACAGGATGAACTGCCCTGGTTCCCTGCGGGCATCGATCTCATGCCGGACGACGTTCCACAGCGTCGGAGCCAACTGCCACTCGTCCACGAGTCGGGGGGCTGCACCGGCAAGCAGTCCCAACGGATCGAGGGAAGCTAACTCGAGCACGTTCGGACCGGAGTCCAGGCGGACGTGGCTGCGCGCGTGCTGCAGCGCCGTCGTGGTCTTCCCGCATCCGCGAGGACCCTCAACGAGAACCCCGCCCAACGCCGCCAACAGGTCAGTCATGGCAGCGTCTGCGACCCGCGGGCGATACTCCATGAGTTGATCGTACCCGAATCTGCAACCTTCTGATACCCGACTTCGCAACCATCTGCTGCCCGGATATGCAAGTCGTTGTGAACGCTTACCGCTCAATCGTTCACAACGACGACAGCATGGCTCATTTGGAGCATCGTCGATTGGACCGGCTTCCGTTGCTTGAGAGGCCCGCAACTCAAACTGAGGTTGGTCTCAGGACTCACTACTCCAACACAACACCCTTTTTCGTTGTAGTAGCTCCTCATGGATCCAAGCAAGTTCACGAACGATGTGCTCGGAGAGCCCACCAGGCGGCCGGGTGACAAGTGGGCCTTCTGGTACTTCGAGCCGGCCTCGCTCGCTCAGGTACTCCAGGCGGGTGCCGAGGGCGACGACTCGTCGTTGAAGTGCACAAGGAGCTCATGGCTGGTGTTCGGGGCGAGGAGCGCCAGCCCGGGGAGTTGAGACGCGGATCACGATCACGCGTCAGCGAACTGATCCCTCTCATGTTCGCCGACCCGTTCCTGACGGTGCGACGTGTCGAGCGAGCCCTTGGGGTGACAAACCAGGGAGCCCGAAACCTCATCCGCGATGCGGAGGAGCGGGGCAAACGGACTAGGGATCATTGCGGCTCGCAGCTGCTCGACGGATCTCGTCACCCACCCTCAGCGGGCTGCCATAGTTGCGCCATGGCGCCACGCACCCTCATGTTCCTCCGGCACGCGGAGAAGCCAGCCG
>CAJAKT010000133.1 GCA_903940375.1 uncultured bacterium
CGACGGGCGTCCGGTGCGAGCCTCGGAATCGTCAGCACTGGTCATGACACGGAGCCCGACGTTGGTGCCGAGCCAGCGGAACGGCTCCGGCTCCCACTGCTTGGAACGGTGGTCGACCCACGGCAGCCGGACGATGTCTGAGTCGGTGCCCGTGATGAGATCCGCCAGGGTGCGTCCGCCCAGGTTCGATGTGCCCACACCGTCGCCGACGTAGCCACCCGACCATGCCAGGCCGGTATGACGGTCCAGGCCGCATGAGGCCCACCAGTCGCGCGGCACGCCCAGCGGCCCACCCCAGGTATGCGTGACCGCTGACGTGCTCACGACGGGGAACAGGTCGGTCAGCACCTCCCAGAGGGCGGCGTGGACGGCGGTATTGCGGTCCTGCTCGGGCGTGATGCGTGAGCCGAAGTGGTACGGAGCCCCTCGCCCGCCGAAGGCGAGCCGGCCATCGGCCGTGCGCTGCCCATAGATGATCAGGTGGCGCCCGTCCGAGAAGGTCTCGCGCTCGTTCAGGCCGATCCGCGCCCACGCCTCTTCCGACAGCGGCTCGGTCGCGAGCATCAATGAGTAGACCGGCGCAAGCGTTCGGGTGTGGCCCCTCAAGGTGCGCGTGTAGCCCTCGGTGGCGCGCACGATGTACTCGGCGCGAACGGAGCCATGGTCGGTACGCACGATGCCCGGCTCGATCGCAGTCACGCGCGTGTTCTCGTGGAGGATGACGCCTGATGCGACGACGCTCCGCGCGAGACTGCGCACCAGACGCGCGGGATTGATGGCGGCGCAGTGAGGCGTGTAGGTGCCGCCGAGGACATCGGTGGCATTCACGCGCGCGCTTGCCTCGTCCCTGCTCAGCAGGGCGTAGTCATCTGCGCCGAAGCCCCACGATCGCAGGTCGTCGATCTCCTCGCGGGCCTGCGTGAACTGCAATGGAGTGCGGGCGGCCACGACCGTGCCGCCCTTCTGCCACTCGATGTCCCAGTCTTCGTCATGTGCCACCCGGCCGATCTCGTCGACCGTGGCGAACATCTCCCGACGAAGTCGAATCGCGTCATCGCGCGATGATGCGCGCGCTATTGCGGACAGGCCGGCGGGGAAGAGCGCGGATGCCCATCCGCCGTTGCGCCCGCTGGCTCCGAAGCCCGCCTCCTCGGCATCGAGGACGACGACGCGCAATGACGGATCGCGCTTCATCAGGTAGTACGCGGTCCACAGGCCCGTGTATCCCGCACCGACGATGGCGACATCCGCCGTGGTGTCGCCGGGAAGCACAGTGCCGAGAGGCGCACGGAGGTCAGGCGGGAGGGTGTCCCACCACAACGACAGTGAGCGCAGATCATCGGTCACGAACGATGCCAGCTCTCGACGTAGGACGGCACAACCGTTTCGGCGAGGCAGTGGTCGGCCCGGACGGGTGTGCCGAATGATTCATGAAGGGGGACGGTGCCCGACCACAGGTGAGCGAGGCTCGCGTCAGCGAGGTCGTCCGGATCGTCGTCCGGACCTCCCGAGCGGATCTTCACCGAGCATTCGTCGAGCGGCAGCGCGAGGGTCAGGGTTGCGGCCCGCTCCTTCGCCGTGGGCTGCCGGCAGTCGTCCCACCGGCCGGGGAGGAGATGCTCGGTGATGCAGCGAAGGGCGTCGAGTTCGTCATCGCCGCTGAGGCGCTGTGCGACTCCGATGACCATTGCCGATCGGTAGTTCATGCTCGACTCGAAAGCGCTGAGCGCGAGCACCAGGCCGTCGAGCAGGGTCACGGTCAGGCAGGTGGGCTGGCCGTCGGCCAGGCCGCGGAACAGTCGTGACCCGGTGGAGCCGTGGAAGAGCACCTGGTCACCTCGGCGCGCGAACGCGACGGGGATCACGTAGGGCTGGCCCGCATCGTCCTGGACCGTCACATGCGCCACCAGACCGGCGTCGAGGACGTGGTTGAGGGCGGCGCGATCGTTCACCGCATGCTCGGCCAGCCGCCGCACCCGGGTCCGCTCTGTGGACCCGGGCACTGGCAGGGCTGTGGCTGTCACAGGATCGACCATGCCTCTGTCAGGACGGATCGCAGGATCTGCTCGATCTCGTCGAATTCGGGCTGCCCGATGATCAGCGGGGGAGCCAGCTGGACGACCGGGTCGCCCCGGTCGTCGGCACGGCAGTACAGGCCCGCATCGAATAGCGCCTTGGAGAGGAACCCGCGCAGCAGTCGCTCCGACTCGTCATCGTTGAAGGTCTCGCGCGTGACCTTGTCCTTGACGAGCTCGATGCCGTAGAAGTACCCCGCGCCGCGGACATCGCCGACGATGGGCAGGTCGGTGAGCTTCTCGAGTGTCTGGCGGAAGTTCGGCTCGTTGTCGCGGACGTGCTGCAGGATGCCCTCGCGCTCGAAGATGTCGAGGTTGGCGAGCGCGGCTGCGGCTCCGACAGGATGGCCACCCCACGTATAGCCGTGCAGGAACGTGTTCGTGCCGTGCTTGAACGGCTCGAACAGCCGGTCGCTGACGATCATCGCGCCCATCGGGGCGTAGCCGGAGGTCATGCCCTTGGCACAGGTGATGATGTCGGGGGTGACGCCGAAACGGCTCATCGCGAACATGTCACCGATGCGGCCGAAGGACGTGATGGTCTCGTCAGCGACGAGCAGCACGTCGTACTCGTCGCAGATCTCGCGCACGCGCTCGAGGTATCCGGGGGGCGGCGGGAAGCAGCCGCCCGAGTTCTGCACGGGCTCGAGGAACACGGCCGCGACGCTGTCGGGGCCCTCGAACTCGATGGCCTCGGCGATACGCTCCGCCGCCCACAGGCCGAATGCCTTCTCATCGTGGCGGAACTCCTCCGGCGCCCGGTAGAAGTTCGTGTTGGGCACTTTGACGCCGCCCGGCACAAGTGGCTCGAAGGGGATCTTCGCTGCCGGGATGCCGGTGATGGAGAGCGCACCCTGAGGTGTGCCGTGGTAGGCGATATTGCGGCTGATCACCTTGTGCTTGGTCGGCTTGCCCGTGAGCTTGAAGAACTGCTTGGCGAGCTTCCAGGCTGATTCGACGGCTTCGCCACCGCCGGACGTGAAGAACACCCGGTTGAGATCGCCCGGCGCGTAGTGGGCCAGCCGCTCGGCCAGCTCGATGGCCCGAGGGTGCGCGTAGGACCAGATCGGGAAGAAGGCCAGTTCCTCCGCCTGCTTGGCCATCGCCGCGCCGATCTCCTTGCGGCCGTGGCCCGACTGCACGACGAACAGGCCGGCCAGTCCGTCGAGGTAGCGGTTGCCCTGGTCATCCCAGATGTAGGCACCGTCGCCCTTGACGATCACGGGCACGTGGCCCGTGCCGTCGTAGTACACCGAGTGCCGCGTGAACGGCATCCAGAGATGATCGCGGGCCCGGTCGGCGAGGGCATCCGGGCCGGGTTCGGTGAAGGACTGAGCTGAGATGGTCATCGGGTTCCCCAGGTGTAGATCTGCTTGCGCAGTTTCAGATAGACGAATGTCTCGGTTGAGCGGACATCGGGAATGGCGCGGATCCGGCGGTTGATGACCTCGAGCAGGTGGTCGTCATCCTCGGCCACGACTTCCGCGAGGATGTCGAAACTCCCTGCACACACCACGAGGTAGTCCACCTCGGGCATGCCTGCCAACTGATCTGCTACCGCCTCCGCATCGCCTTCGACCTGGATCCCGATCATCGCCGCACGGGAGAACCCCACCTGGAGCGGATCGGTGACGGCCACGATCTGCATGACCCCGGACTCCTGGAGCTTCTGTACCCGCTGACGCACGGCCGCCTCCGACAGGCCCACGGCCTTGCCGATGGCGGCGTACGGTCGGCGACCGTCCTGCTGCAGCTGCTCGATGATGGCCTTGGACACGTCATCCAGGGGGGTGCTGGGCACCCGATCGCGCGGCGGCATGACGGCCATGATGGGCCACGGTCACCGTCCTTGGCAAGTGAATCCGTGGTATTTCGCTCCCGTAACCACGGATTTCGTACTCAGGCACGGGTTTGGAGCGACCTGCTGGAAACGTCGCTGACGCGCCAGCCCTCGTCGGCGTATTCGTGCGCCGTTCGATGGGTACCCCGCGTACACTCGCGTCGAGCCGGACCCGGTTGCCTCCGCTCGTGTCGCCGGCGCTCAATGTCATGGGTCATTCGAAAGCCATAGAGGAGAGTCATGAGTTCGTACGCGGTAGTCGATCCCCACACTGGTGCGCAGATCAGCACGTACCCGATGGCAACCGACAGGGAGGTCGAGGAGGCGGTAGCTGCAGCGGCCGCGGCTCACGCTCAGTGGGCGGACCGGTCGATTGCGGAGCGTGCGGCCGTCGTGCGTCGTATCGGTGAGCTGCATGTCGAGCGCTCAGCGGAGCTGGGCGCCATCATCAATCGGGAGATGGGCAAGGCCCTGGCGGATGCGATCGGGGAGGTCGAGTTCAGCGGCGCCATCTATGCCTACTACGCCGACAATGCCGAGAGACTCCTCGCCGACAAGCCGATTCAGGACCTGGACGGGGAGGGTTCGGCGTGGATCCGGTCACAGTCGGTCGGGACCATCCTGGGGATCATGCCGTGGAATTTCCCCTACTACCAGGTGGCCCGGTTCGCCGGCCCGAATCTGGTGCTGGGCAACACCATTCTGCTCAAGCACGCCTCGCAGTGCCCGGAGTCATCGGCAGCCATCGCGGCGATCTGCGCCGAAGCAGGTGTTCCGACGGGCGTGTACGCGAACCTCTACGCATCCTTCGCCCAGGTCGCCGACATCATCGCCGCTCCCAGCGTCCGTGGCGTCTCGCTGACCGGTTCGGAGCGTGCCGGTGGTGCGGTCGCGGAGATCGCCGGACGCAACCTGAAGAAGGTCGTCCTTGAACTCGGCGGCTCGGATCCGTTCATCGTGCTGAGCACGGACGACCTCGATGCAACCGTCGACGCCGCGATCTTCGGTCGGA
>CAJAKT010000134.1 GCA_903940375.1 uncultured bacterium
GAATGTCCTGTCCGAGTTCATGCGTCCCCAGCCGGCGCCGCAGGTGGTGCGGTGGCTCGAGACCGCCCAGAGCAGCGCGCTTGCGCTCACCGCCGTCTCGGTCATGGAAATCACCTACGGAGTTGCGCGACTGCCCGAGGGTCGACGCAAGAAGGCAACGCGCGACCTCTGGGAGGGGATTCAGGCGACCTGGGCAGGGACCTTCCTCGCCATCGGCATGGCGGAGTCCGTCGCGGCCGGTGAAGTCCTCGGGGCCCGGGCCGCGATCGGACGACCCATGGCCACCGCCGACGCACAGCTTGCCGGCGTGTGCCTTGCCTGGGGCGCAGCGCTGGCCACCCGGAACACCCGGGATTTCGAGGGCCTCGGCATCGAACTCATCAACCCGTGGGAGTGAGACCCACCGTCTCCGCCGCAGGCGTCAGCATGGAAGGATCGGCGCCATGCCTACGACAGCGACGATCCACACGAACCTCGGCGACATCCGCGTAACGCTCTTCGCCGACCAGGCGCCCAAGACGGTGCGCAACTTCACCGGTCTGGCGGAGGGCACCCTCGAGTGGACGGACCCGCGCGTGCGCGCTAAGTCGACCGCGCCGCTCTACGACGGCACGGTCTTCCACCGCATCATTCCCGGCTTCATGATCCAGGGCGGCGATCCGCTCGGCACCGGCACGGGCGGCCCCGGCTTCCGCTTCGACGATGAGTTCCATCCCGAGCTGTCGTTCGATCGTCCCTACCTGCTGGCGATGGCCAATGCCGGCCCGAACACCAACGGCTCGCAGTTCTTCATCACGGTGGCTCCGACCACCTGGCTGAACTTCAAGCACAGCATCTTCGGTGAGGTTTCCGATCAGGAGTCGCGCGATGTCGTCGACGCGATCGCGGCCGTCACCACGGGCCCGGGCGACCGCCCCCGCGAGGATGTTGTGATCTCCTCCATCGACATCACGCGGGAGTAGCGCACACCTCGTGTCGGAGCCGGTCCCGCCGCCGCAGCCGCAACTCCCGGGCTGCTACCGGCATCCTGATCGTCCGACCGGGATTCGCTGTGCCCGCTGCGGCCGGTCGATCTGCACGGAGTGCATGGTCCCTGCGCCGGTCGGCTTCCAGTGCCCCGATTGCGTCGCGGGAGCGGCCGACAGCATCCCGCAGGTGACCACCGTCGCCGGCGGTGCACCGATCTCCAAGCCGGCGGTGACCTACACCCTCATCGGCATCAACGTCGCGATCTTCGTCCTCCAGTTCACCGTGGGCGTCAACGCCGTCGCTGGTGACTGGGGCATGTGGCCCGTCGGCATTGCGGTCGGCGGCGAGTGGTGGCGCCTGGTCACGGCAGCGTTCCTGCATGGATCGTTCCTGCACGTCGCCTTCAACATGTACGTGCTGTTCGCGCTCGGCCCGACCCTCGAGCGGATCCTCGGTCACGGCCGGTACCTGACGTTGTACTTACTCGCCGCACTCGGTGGCGGGGTGGCGTCCTACGTCTTCTCCGACATCCGCACCGTTTCGGTCGGAGCCAGTGGTGCGATCTTCGGCCTGATGGGCGCTCTCGTCGTGGCGGGCCGTCGATTGCGCTACGACATCACGCAGGTACTGATCCTGCTGGGCATCAACGTCGTGATCGGATTCGTCTCACCCGGTGTCGACTGGCGCGCGCACCTCGGCGGTCTGGTCACCGGCGCGGTCGTGGCCGCGATCATGGTGTTCCCGGAGAAGCGGCATCGGACGGCGATTCAGGCCGGCGGGCTCGTGGCCGTCGTGCTGGTGCTCGCGGCTCTCACCATGTGGCGCACTGGGCAGATCCAGGACCTGCTGGCACCTCTGGGGCAGATCAGCGTCTGACCGGCCTCCTGTTTCGGCATGATGGGGGGATGAGCAACGACGCTGTCATCGTGTCCGCCGTACGCACTCCCGTCGGCATCGGCAAGCCGGAGAAGGGCGCCCTGAGCGGTGTCCACCCGATCGACCTCTCCGCTCGCGTGCTGCAGGAGGTCACCGGTCGCATCGGCCTGGATCCCGCTCTCGTCGACGACGTCATCTGGGGTGCGGTCTCCCAGGTGGGTGAGCAGAGCGGAAACGCGGCGCGCAACGCGGTGCTGTCCGCGGGCTTCCCGGAGGACGTCACGGGCGTGACGATCGACCGGCAGTGCGGGTCCAGTCAGCAAGCCGTCAACTTCGCCGCCGCAGGCGTCATCGCCGGCCATCACGACATCGTGATCGCTGGCGGCGTGGAATCCATGTCACGGGTGCCGATGTTCACCAACATGGTCGGCGGCGATGGCCCCTTCCCGGCGAGCATGCATGCGCGCTACGACGGTGGCCTCGTCAATCAGGGCATCAGCGCCGAGATGATCGCCGCGCAGTGGGGCCTGTCGCGTACCTACCTCGATGAGCTTGCGGCCGCTTCACATGAGCGAGCTGCGGCCGCCCAGGCGGGCGGGCTCTTCGACGAGGAGATCGTCACGGTCGATCCACCCACCGGTGTCGTCTCACTGGATCAGGGCCTTCGCCCCGGCACGACCGTCGAATCCCTCGCGGGTCTGAAGACACCGTTCCTCGAAGGCGGCGTCGTCACGGCGGGCAACGCATCGCAGATCTCCGACGGCTCGGCTGCCCTCGTCATCATGACCTCGGACCGCGCCCGGCAGCTCGGGCTGAAGCCACTGGCCCGCATCCACACCGTGGCGATGGCCGGCGTCGATCCCGTCATCATGCTGACGGGCCCGATTCCGGCGACGCAGCGGGCACTTCAGCGATCGGGTCTGGCCCTCTCGGATATCGGTGCCTTCGAGGTGAACGAGGCATTCGCCTCGGTCCTGGGCGCGTGGTACGCCGACACGGGAGCCGACCCGGCGCGCACCAACGCTCGCGGTGGCGCTATTGCCTTGGGTCATCCGCTTGGCGCATCGGGCGCTCGGCTGATGACCACTCTGGTGCACCGGATGCGTCAGGACGGCATCCGCTACGGGCTGCAGACGATGTGCGAGGGCGGCGGGATGGCGAATGCGACGATCCTGGAACTCGTCGAGTAGCGAACCCCACTGACCCCACTGGTGCACAAATGCACGAGGTCATCCACAGGATGTCCCCAGCTGGGGACAAATAACAGCCGTGTAAGTCGAACCTCGTGGCTACTTCCAGCGGGTGGCGAGGAAGAATCCGCCGGCGATGAACGCGAAGCCGATGCCGACGTTGATCAGCGGGCTGAGGTCCTGCATCACCGGGATGGACGATCCGGCAATGTAGAAGATGACGATGTAGGCCAGCCCGATGCAGAACAGCGCGACCATGGTGGGGGCAAGCCAGGACGGTGATCCCAGGCGAGCCACCTTCCGCTCACCCTTGCTCGTGGGCGGGGGCGTGTAGACGGCCTTCTTGCGGCCCTTCGACTCAGGCACGGTGGTCCTCCCGGTACGGCGATCGTCGCTCGATCGCGGGCCCAGCCTGCCACACCCACCGCAACCGAATGCGGTTACCGTGGACGGGTGAGCTGGCCCACTCGGATTCCCCTCTCCCGGCTGCGTCCAGCCGTGCTGGTCAGCGCGCTGGTTTTCGCCCTTGCGGGACTGATGTTCGCCGCGGCCGCCAACACGAGTCAGGGGACGGATCTACGAGCCCAGCGGGCCGTTGAGCTGCGCGATCTGGTGCGGCAGAAGGCCGACCGAGTGGCCGTCCTGGAGCAGTCGGTTGCGGCCGCGCAGGCCGATGTCGACGACCTGACCACCGGACGCGTCGGCGATCCGGCCGCCGTCAGTGCGCGCATCGGCATCGCCGGACTCGCGCAAGATGCCGGCCTGACTCCGGAGACGGGCAGGGCGCTGACTGTCTCGCTGGATGATGCACCGCTGCGTGCGCCCGACGACCCGATGTGGCAGACCATGACACCCGACGATGCCATCGTGCATCAGGCCGATGTGCAGGCGGTCGTCAATGCGATGTGGCGTGGGGGCGCGCGTGCGTTGCAGGTGATGGATCAGCGCATCATCAATACGAGTTCCATCCAGTGCGTCGGCAACACGCTCCTGCTGCAGGGTCGCGTCTACTCACCGCCTTTCGTCATCACGGCTGTCGGACCGGTGCGGAGG
Source organism: uncultured bacterium (assembly GCA_903940375.1). Lineage (GTDB taxonomy): Bacteria > Actinomycetota > Actinomycetes > S36-B12 > S36-B12 > UBA10649. The sequence continues at coordinate 4,089 of CAJAKT010000134.1, forward strand.
ATTCGGGCGAGCCTTGCTGCAGATCCCGCGGTGACGGCATACCGGGCGTGGGCCGATGTCATCGGACTTGGCTACGACGTGTCCCGTGAGAACGACGTCACCATCCCGGCCTACGCAGGGCCGATCACGATGCAGTACGCCGACCCTGCCACCGTGGCGGCAACCCCTCAGCCGTCACAATGAACCCGTGACCCGGATCCTCGTCGTCGACAACTACGACTCCTTCGTCTTCAATCTCGTGCAGTACCTGGCCCAGTTGGGGGCCGAGGTCGTCGTACGCCGCAACGATGAGGTGTCGACGGACGAAGCGCGCGAGTTTGACGGCGTGCTGCTGAGCCCCGGTCCCGGCACTCCGGAGGAGGCCGGCGTCTGCATCGACATCGTCCGCGAGTGCGCAGGCGACGTGCCGATCTTCGGTGTCTGTCTCGGACACCAGGCGATCGCCGTCGCCTACGGAGCCACCGTTTCCCGCGCCCCGGAACTGCTGCATGGCAAGACGTCGGAGGTCTTCCACGAGGACATCGGTGTTCTCGCCGGCCTGCCGTCCCCGTTCACCGCGACGCGATATCACTCACTGTCCGTCGAGCCGTCGACGGTTCCGGAAACCCTTGTGGTGACCGGCACGACCAGCGGCGGTGTGATCATGGCGCTGCGCCACCGCGAGCTTGCTGTCGAGGGTGTTCAGTTCCACCCCGAGTCGGTGCTCACCGAAGGCGGTCACGCGATGCTGGCGAACTGGCTTGCTGAGTGCGGCGATCCGGCAGCCCGGGAGCGAGCCACCCACCTGGCGCCGGTCGTCGGCTGATCAGCCTGCCGGGGCGAACTCGCTGGCTGCGGGCGCAGGTGCCGATGGCGATGGTGCAACGGATGGTGCGAGGGTCGGCTCCGCTGTGGGAGTCGGCGGCAGCGGGGGCGACGTCGACACGGTGATCGTCACGACCGATCCGCGCGGCAGCAGTTCACCGCCCTGGGGCGACTGGGCGAGCACGGTGCCACCGGAGACGGAACCATCTTCGATCTCCACCACCTGCACGTCGAATCCGGCCTGTGCGAGATCGCTGCGGGCCTGGGCCTCGCTGGATCCCGTGACCGTGGGCACCTTGACGAGGCCGGACGAGACGGTGATGTCGACGGAAGCACCGGCATCAACCTGCGTGCCCTCACCCGGCTCCTGTGACAGCACGTAACCGGCTGGCTGCTGCGAGTTCTTCTCGAGGATGGCACCGAGCTGGAGATTGGCATCCTGCAACGCAATACGTGCCGCGTCGATGGAGGTCAGGGCGACGAGCTGGGGCACGGTGACCTGCTCGAGACCGCTGCTGACGGTGACGTTGACCGACTGCCCCTGCTCGATACTCTCTCCCGCCGCTGGCTGCTGCGCGATGATCGTGTTGAGGGGACGGTCGGAGACGGCGGGCGTCTGCGCGCCGAGTCGCAGCTCGTAGTCCTGCAGGGTGGACGCGGCAACCTCGATCGTCAGCCCGTCGAGATTGGGCACCTGCACCTGCGTGACAGCGGGGCCGCCGAAGACGAAGCGGCCGATCAGCAGCGCGCCGATGATGGCGGCCACGATGCCGACGAAGCTGAGTGCCCAGAAGCCCACTCCGCGTCGGCGCCGCGGCCGGGACGTGTCGTACATCGGCTCGTAGGCGCCAGTGGCAGCCTGGACGGGCGTCATCATCTGAGTGCGGTCGAGTGTGACGGCCTGGACGGCAGCCGTCACCGGTGCGCCGGCGATGGCCCGCTCGACATCGGCCCGGAAGTCAGCGGCGGTCTGGTACCGGTCATCGGTGCGCTTCGCGAGTGCCTGCAGCAC
>CAJAKT010000135.1 GCA_903940375.1 uncultured bacterium
ACTAATCTTAACACTCTTTCCCTACACGACGCTCTTCCGATCTGAGGTCTGACTTGCCAAACCGTCCCCCTTGCCTCATTATGACCTCGAATATCACGACCCGCTTCCACCCCTCGCCGCCTGCCGCTCAGGAGTTCCTCGTGGAAATCAGCCGTCGCTCGTTCATGCTGGGTGCCGCAGGCGCATCCGCACTCGCCTTCGGCGCCACCGCACTGGGCTCGACGCCCGCCTGGGCGGCACCGCGCCCGGACGGCGTGATCGTCACTCCGCAGGACGCCATCGACCGCCTCATCGCCGGCAACAACCGCTGGGCGAACGGCAGGTCCGACCGCCGCACCTACGCCCCGCCCGGTCAGACTCCCGAAGCGGGCCAGTGGCCATTCGCGGCGATCCTTTCGTGCGCCGACTCCCGGGTCGTGCCGGAGGACCTCTTCGATGTCGCCGGCAAGAACCTGTTCATCCTGCGCAACGCGGGCAACATCGTCGATGCCAACATGCTGGGCAGCGTGGAGTACGCCATCGAGCACACCGGTATCTCCCTCGTCGTCGCCCTCGGCCATACCCACTGCGGTGCCGTCAACGCCACGGCGGCATCGATCCGGACCAACACGATGCCGGGCGGCTACGTCGACAGCGTCGTCAACTCGATCAAGCCGGCACTGGAGCCGTTGCCTGCGGCGTTCACTCCGACGGAAGGCGTGCGGGCCAACGCCCAGCAGTCAGCCAGCCAGTTCCAGAACATGAGCAAGGTCGTGGCCGCGGCGACCGCCAAGGGCAAGGTCGGCGTCGTGCAGGCCTACTACGACATCACGACCCGCCGGGTGACCTTCTTCTAGTCCGACCCGCTCTCTACGGTGGGCCCAACGGAAGCGACGCAGGTGCGCGACGGAGCGGCATGATGGCTCCGTGACTCCACGCCTCTGGTGCCTGCGCGAGCAGATCAGGCTGGTTGTCACCGGCGCGCCCGCTCCGCCCGCCACCTGGTCCTCGGTGCTGCGTCGGGTCATCGTGGTCGCCGCATTCTTCGCGGCCGGGATCTTCACCCATGATCTGGCCACGTGGGCCCTGTGCTGCTTCGGCGCGGTGCAGTTGGGAACCATTGACGTGGCCCTGCCATTCCGTCGGCTCGTCGCCCTGCTGACGCTCACGATCGTGTGCATCACTGCGACCGTCTTCGTCGCCATGTGTCTTGGCGGCACCTGGTGGAGTGTGCTGTTCATCGCGGGCCTGGCGTACACGTACGGATATCTGGAACGTGGTGGCGGCGCCCCTGCGATTGCGAGCCTCGGGGCCCTTGCCCTGGGCGTGATTCTCGCCGGTGAGCCTCGCCTCCCGGGTCCAGCAGCCGCGGCCGCGGGCTGGGTGGCGCTCGGCATGCTCGTTCAGGCGGCGGCCTGGCTGGTGGTGTCGGGCCATGAGCGCCGCGCGATAGTGCGGCGCGCGATCGCGCTCAAGCTTCGGTCTGTCACTGTCTCGCTCCGCGACATCGACAGTCCGCCGGCCGCGCAGGCCGCTGGCCACGCCGAGACGCAGCGCATGATGGCGACGATCGATCGCGCGGGTCTGCCTGCGGATCAGCACGTACTGATGCTCCGCTGCGCTTCGGACGCGCTCTCGACGAGCCGCGCGGCCACCGCCTGGCTGCACCTGCGTGCACCCGGCGCCGCCGAGAGGCTGGCCGTCTCGATGAGGCTCCGACGGGCAGCACGGCGCCTCAACGGACCGGGGTGGCGGCATGAGTCCCGCGAGGAGCCCCTGAAGGCGGTCGACGGCTCATGGGCCATCTCGCGCGCACTCCTCTCGGAACTCGACCGCGTCGATGCAAGCGTTGAAGGCATCATCACGGGCACGACTGTCCCCGAACCACCGGACCCGCTGGGGTTGTCGCGATCACTGGTTGACCAGACGCGTCAGACGGGCGTGCAGGGCATCTCCACCCTGACACGGTTGCGGTCGGGATCCGTTCAGCATGGGGCACGCATGGCCGTCGGGGTCGGGATCGCCGAAGCCTTGAGCATCACCATTCCGGTCGCACACTCATTCTGGCTCCCCCTGACCGTTGTCTTCACCCTCAAGCCTGACTGGTCGTTCACGGTGGTGCGCGGATTCACTCGCACCCTCGGCAACTTGGCAGCAGTGCTGCTCGTACCGACGCTGATGCTGGCATTTGGCGGGAGTGGCTGGGGGCTGCTGGCGGCACTCGTGGCGCTCACCACCGTGACCTTCCGCTGGTTCCTCGGCAACTACATCTGGGCCAGCTTCGGCCTTGCGGGGACCGTCCTGGTGCTCGACTTCGCCATCGAGCCCGGCGACGATCTATTTGCCGCGCGCATCGTCGCGACCATCATCGGGGCCTTGCTCTCCCTCTCGGTCGCGTCCGTCATGTCGGGGCGCACGAGCGGCGAAGCCGGCGCGAAGGCCCGTTCCCTCGCGGATGCGTTCACCACCTGGACCGCCGACGCGCGAGCCAGCGTCGAGGGAGAGTCAGTTCCGGTCGAGCGCCTGGAGGCAGGTCTCATGACTGCTCGTCGCGCCCTCGTCGACTTCGAACCCGTGGCATCCGCAACGGTGTTCGAGCTGCGGCCCGCCGTGGATCCCGTTGCCCTGACCATGGCGTACTCGTCTGCCGCACGCCTCGACGATGCCCTCGTCGCGGTCACGGCAAGTGCGATGCTCGGAATCCGCAACCCGGACAGCGTCACATCGACCGCCGAGCGGCAGGCACTCGAGTTCGAGATGCTGCGCCTGACCGAGTTCACTGCCGACTTCGATCACGCTGTGGCACAGATCCAGTCCTGACCCTCGTCCCTGCCCCGCCGACGCGCCGCTCACTGCCCAATCCGCCGACCGAACGGCGTACGGTGAACAACGAGACCGAGAAGAAGCATTCCTGAGTGCATCGGGAGAGGCGTACGGCATGCGGGGCAGTCGAACGGCTATTCGATCCTTCGTCGTAGCAGTGTCAGGAGTTGCCGTCATTGCAGCACTTGCTGCAGGCAGTGCCGCCGCCCGCCCGGCGCCACAGCGACCCTCAGCCCCCGTGCCGGTCGCCAGTCAAGCCGCTCTGCCCTCCCCGGCCACCGGCCTGCAGCCCAGTGGCCGCCTGCTGACTCCTGCCGGCAGGCAGGTGGCGCTCGGCAACCTGCCGATGGGCGGAGCCGTCACCGACGATGGCCGCTATCTGTGGACCGTCTCGGCAGGCATCACCACCGACGACGTGCGGATCGTGGATCTGGCCAGCGGTGAGGTGTGCGCCATTCTCGACCTGCCGGGTGCTTCCGGTGGCATCGCACTGGATTCCGCCCGCCATCTCGCGTACGTGTCCGGGCTGCCGAACTCCCGCTGGCAGCCCGCGAAGAACTCGCTGCCCGGTGCAGCCGGTGATGTCGTGCATGTGTTCACGTGGACGAGCGACTGCGCGAAGACCAGTGAGGTCCGCGTGATTCCGCTTCCCCTGCCCGCGAATCCCCCGCTGACGCAGGCCTTCCCCCCGCCGCGCGCGGGCTTGGCCACGTCACCGTCGAACTGGCCGATGAAACTGGCCGTCACGGATGACGGCAAGCAGCTGCTCGTCGCCCTCAACCTCAGCGATTCGGCGGCGGTCGTCGACCTCGCCAGCGACACCGTGCGCCTTGTCCCGATCGGCGGCTACCCGTTCGGCGCCGCAACCGTGCCCGGACGCTCCTTGGGCCTTGTCTCGAATGAGGCATCTGGGACCGTGTCGGTCATCGACATGGCAACCGGCACGC
>CAJAKT010000136.1 GCA_903940375.1 uncultured bacterium
CTGAAGAAGGCCAGATGGGCGGCGAAGCCCTCGTCCTCCCAGGCCTCGGGGCCGGGCTGGTTCGCCCACGTGCCGAACTCCTCCTTGCCGTCGGCGCTGATGGCATAGACGACGCGGGCGCGCCGGGCCGCCAGCGCGGGCGCGGCGGAGTCCAGGGCGGGGGTGATGGACACCTCGTCGATCAGCCCCTTGCCCTGCAGCCGGCGCAGGCACGGGTAGAGCGAACCGTAGGACAGCGCTCGGAACGGGCCGAGCACAGTGGTGAGGCGCTTGCGTAGCTCATAGCCGTGCAGAGGCCCCTCGGCGAGGACGCCGAGGACCGCGAACTCGAGGACGTCATGCCGCTTGGCCATACTGCAGTACAACATATCAACTTGATATATCAAAACCGACTCCGTGGGGAGCCGTAGACTCTGGCCGCATGGCGGGCCCGCGCAAGACGACAATCCGCGGGACGATCGCCCGCGGTGAGTCCGGCCCGTCTCGTCGCAAGGCCAAGGGGCCGGTGGTCCTGCCGCCGGCCGAGCCGGTTGCGCACCCCGAAAGGCCTCGGTCGGTCGTCGATCACGCCCTCCAGCGCCGCGCTGCGCTGCAGCGGCTCTTCAACGGCGGCGGACTGTCGTCGGACCTGTGTGATGCCGATCCGTACCTCCTGAAGGCAGCCCGCTTCCACGGTGAAGCGGTTGGCCGGGGCTGCCCCGCCTGTCGGGACGAGGGGCTGGTCACCGTCACGTATGTCTACGGAGACGAACTGGGCCCCTACTCCGGGCGCATCCGCCAGGCCGAGGAACTGCCGGCCATGGCGCACAAGTTCGGGGCCTTCACGGTCTACGTCGTGGAGGTCTGCCAGCGCTGCCACTGGAACTTCCTGCTCACGACTTACGTCCTAGGTGACGGCGTGCCGCGGCGGGCTCTGCCCACCCCGCGTGATCTCCTTGACTAGTCACCTTCCCCTGACACCGTGAGGACCTGTGGCCCAGAGTAAAGGCCCGGCGAAACGCACCCCGGCCAAGCGACCCGCCGCTGCCCCGCCACGCGCAAAACGGCACTGGCTGCGCTGGTTGATCGTCACCGTCCTTGTCCTCGCTGGCATCGGGTTCGCCGTCTTCGCCTTCCTTCTCGCGCGCACGACGGTCCCGACGCCCAACGATGTTGCGACAAGCGAAGCGACGATCGTCTACTGGGCGGACGGCACGACCGAACTCGGTCGGCTAGGTGACTCGACCCGCCGCAGCATCGCTCTCGCGGACGTTCCCATCGAGGTGCAGCACGCGGTTCTGGCGGCTGAGGACCGCAGCTTCTACGAGCATGGTGGCGTCTCGCCACTTGGCATCGGCCGTGCGGTGCTGAACAACCTCACGGGTGGCTCGACGCAGGGTGGCTCAACCATCACGCAGCAGTACGCCAAGAACGCCTTCCTCTCCCAGGAGCGGTCATGGGACCGCAAGGTCAAGGAAGCCCTCCTCGCCTTCAAGCTCGAGACGGTCGTGTCGAAAGACGAGATCCTCGGCAACTACCTGAACACCATCTACTTCGGGCGCGGCGCCTACGGCATCGAGGCAGCGGCCATCGCCTACTTCGGGGTCCCTGCCAGTGAGCTCAGCGTCGAGCAAGGTGCCGTTCTCGCGTCGATCATCAAGTCGCCGAGCGGGTTGGCCCCGGAGGAAAGCGAAGCTGCGCTTGAAGCCCGCTGGAACTACGTGCTCGACGGCATGGTCGAGCAGGGCTGGCTTACCCCGAAGCAGCGCAAGAACGCGGACTTCCCGAAGATCAAGAAGCTCAAGGCCAAGGATCGCCTTGGTGGCCAGACCGGGTTCCTGCTGACGATGGTCGAGCAGCAGCTGGCCGAGCTCGGCTTCGACGAGACGGAGATCCAGCGCGGTGGCCTGCGCATCACGTCGACCTTCGACAGGGATGCACAGCGGGCCGCCACGGCGGCAGTCCGCAAGGTCGGCCCGACCAGCGGAACCGACGGACTGCGAATCGGCCTGGCGTCGGTGCGGCCGGGGACGGGCGAGATCGTCGCGATCTACGGCGGACAGGATTTCATCGACGATCAGATCAACAACGCCACGCGGACATTCGCTCAGGCGGGATCGACGTTCAAGCCCTTCGCGCTCGCAGCGGCCACGGAGCAGGAGGTGCCGCTGACGACGATCCTGCCGGGCGACTCCCCGGCTACGGTCGATGGCTACACGTTCTCCAATTACGGAGACAAGTCCTACGGTCCGGTCACCTTGCTGCAAGCAACGGAGAACAGCATCAACTCCGCGTACGTCACGCTCGAGTCTGACATCGGCGTGCAGTCGGTGGCCGATGCGGCCGTGCGGGCAGGCGTCCCAGCAGAAACCCCGGGGATGGATCTCGACGCGCTCGATCTCACGTTCGTCCTTGGCACGGCCTCTCCGTCAGGACTCGACATGGCCAATGCCTATGCGACCTTCGCGGCTCACGGCGCCCGTGCCACGCCATCGGTGGTCACCAAGGTTGTCGGCCCGAACGATGGTCTGCTGTTCCAGCTTGACGTGAAGACCGACACGGCCTTCGAGGCCCCTGTCGCCGACACCGTCACGTACGCACTCAACCGCGTGATCGAGAACGGCACGGGTTCGACTGCGAGGGCACTCGGTCGACCGGCCGCAGGCAAGACGGGGACGACTGACGGAAACAAGAGCGCGTGGTTCGTGGGCTACACACCTCAGCTCGCCACCGCGGTCCTGATGGCGAAGGAGGATGCTGACGGCATCCCCGTGTCGCTGTCCGGTACCGGCGGACTGTCGACGGTGACCGGAGGTTCGTTCCCGGCAGCGATCTGGACGGCGTTCATGTCGGCTGCGCTCGAGGGGCAGCCGGTCGAGAAGTTCGCGCCGCCTCCTCCCGGCGTCGAGACGCCGCTGGACTGTCCGGCATCCATCAGTTCCGAGGGGGAGGAGGTGCCGCTCGGTTGCCCGACTCCGGCCGTCATCCCCGAGTTCTCGAACGAGGCATCCCCCGTGGCTACACTTCCGATCGATCCTTCGGCAGGTCCATCGCCCAGCGCAACTCTGAGCCAGGCTCCCGATGACTCACTGTTCTCGCCTGCAGCTGAACCGAGCCCACCGCCGAGCCCACCGATCGAGGAAGGCCGACCGTAGTGACCCCGCCAGCTCCGATCATCCTGCCCTCGCAGGAGGACGGGGTCGTCGCGAGCACCGTCGGCGGCATCGGCGGACCGCTCGGCCGCTGGGCCCGAATCGGCGTCAGCTGGTGGAGTCCACTGCGGGTGCTCGTCGCCATGGCGACCCTGTCGTATGCACTCGGCTACATCCTCGACCTGTCCTGCCGTTCTCAGGGCTGGCGGTCTCCGGAGCGATACGAGCACCTGTGCTACACCGACATCTCCCCGCTCTACTCGCTACGTGGCTTCGCCGACGGACTGATGCCCTATGTGCAGGCGATGCCGAACGGACAGCATCTTGAGTACCCCGTCCTGACGGGCGGCTTCATGCAGGTGGCGTCGATGATCACGTCGGCCATCACGTCCGTCGCGACGACGGACAGCCCGGGCACCGTCTTCTTCGATGTCAATGTCGTGATGCTGTTCATCGCATTCGTCGTCACGGTCGTTGCGACGGCGCTCACGGTCCGACGGCGTCCGTGGGATGCCGCGATGGTGGCGCTGGCCCCGACGATGATCCTCGCGGCCACGGTGAACTGGGACCTCCTTCCACTGGCCTTCATCGGAATCTCATTGCTCCTGTGGTCGCGTAAGCATCCGATGGCTGCGGGCCTGCTGCTGGGCCTGGCCGTGGCGGCGAAGTTCTACCCGGTGCTCTTCCTCGGCGGCTTCTTCCTCCTGACGATCCGCACGGCGAAATGGCGTGCTTTCGGCCTGCTGGTAGCCGGCACGGCGATCTCGTGGTTCGCGGTGAACCTGCCCTTCATGGTTGCGAACTTCGATGGTTGGTCGTACTTCTACCGCTTCAGCCAGACCCGCGGCGAGGACTTCGGATCGATCTGGTTCGCCATGTCCCAGGCGGGCCTGGGGGGTATCCCGGCGGACAAGCTGAACATGGTCGCAACCGGATCGTTCGTCCTGCTGTGCGTGGGTATCGCGTGGGTGGTGCTGGCGGCGCCGAGGCGGCCACGGCTTGCCGCCGTGCTGTTCCTGATCATCGCTGCCTTCGTCATCACCAACAAGGTCTACTCACCGCAGTACTCGCTGTGGCTGATCCCGCTGGCGGTCATGGCCCGTCCGCGCTGGCGCGACTTCCTGGTCTGGCAGGTGGGCGAGGTCGTCTACTTCGTCGGGATCTGGTGGTTCCTCGTTGCGTATGGCGTTGACGACGTGACCGGGCTGACGGGTCAGGAGTACACGGTCGCCATCGTCATCCACGTGATCGTGACGGTCTACTTCGCGGCGCTCGTTCTGCAGGACATGCTGGCACCGGAGTACGACCCCGTGCGCAACGACGGCTTCAGCGATGACGAGGACGATCCGGGCGGCGGCGTGTACGACGGTGCGCCCGATGTGATCACGCTACGCCGACGACCGCGTCAAACCGCGACGTCGTGAAGCGCACGTCGGCGCGCATGTGGTCGCCGACGGCAGGAATCACGCAGCCCTTGGGCAGCCAGATCATCGACACGTGCTGATGCGGCGGCTCAGCGAACCAGCGCTGCTTACCAGCCCACGTGAACGGTGACAGGGCACGTCCCGCAGCATCGAGTGCACCCGTGCCGGCGGTCACGACGCGCTGGCGCACGTTGGCCGCGGGCGTGGGCGCCGACAGGCCGATGCCGTTCGACGTCCCGCCGGACACGATGACGAGGGTGCCGTCCTTAGGACCCGTGCGCTGGCGGTAGCCGACATGCGCCCCGCTCGGCAGCGGGTGGACGGCAAGCACGGTGCCGGCGGCATGCAGGGCGGAGCGGTCACCGAGCCACAAGCGCGTACCGATCCGCGGACGCAGTGAGATGTCCGGCACCGACGTGACCACTGCGGCCATCTCCTGATCATCGAGATGCGAGACCCACACCCGGCTGGCGGGGGAGTTATGGCCCGACCACACCTCTGTCTCGGCCTGCCAGAGCCCTGCCCATCGCACGACTTCGCGGACCTTCGCCGTGCCGAGGCTGGCGCCGCGCAGGTCGACTTCGTCGGCCGGCTGCGCGAGGGGGAGGTGAAGGGCAAGTCCCTCGACGAGAACGCGACCCATCGCGAAGGCCTGACGC
>CAJAKT010000137.1 GCA_903940375.1 uncultured bacterium
ATCATCGCTGCCGGCAAGGCAAAGTGGCTGATGTACTACGGGACCGAGGTCTCGACGGATATCGGCTTCGGGGTGTTCCTGGCGCGCAGCCGAGGCAATGCGATCCCTTAGGCAGGCAACTCGCAGGCGGAACTACTCCTCTGCGGGACGGTCGTACTCGTCGTCGTCATCGCGATGGACGAGGTTCCCGTGGAAAGCCGGCATGCAGACGGCGATATAGCGCGCCCCGTCCTTGGTCGTGTAGCGCACCCGCTCGCCGGCGCGCGTGATGACGGCCTGGCCCGCCCGGACATGCGTGACGCCCTCGTCATGCTCGACGTCGATGGCACCCTCGAGAACGATGGTGAACTCGTCGAACTCCGGCTCCTGCGCCGGCTCATCCCAGCCGGCCGGGGCAAGCATCTGTGCGATCGAGATGTGGTCGTCACCGCTTGATGCGTGGCCGACGTACTCCTCGATGATCTTGCCGCCGGGCACGGGCACGATGGCGGGCGCAGGGACGAACTCGGGCATGTCAGCCTCCCGGCTGGTCGAGGGTCATGGCAATGCGCGGCGCCATCCCAGCCGCCACATAGAGGTCGTCGATCATCTGCGTGGTGATGACGGCATCATCCGCGTCGGTGGCCATCGGCTCGCCATCTCGGATCAGCCGGGCGAATGCCTCGAGCTGATACGTGTAACTCGTCCGCGCGCCCATCTGCTCCACCCGCTGCGTCGTGCCTGCGGTGATGATGATGCGGTCGTCCAGATGCGGCTGAAGGAATGCTGGCGCAAATGCCTCGCCCTCGGACCCGACGAGGCGAAGGGAGAAGTCGAGGATTCCGTGGGTCATGCTCGACTCAAGTGTCGCCGTCAGGCCGCTCGGGTACACCAGATCGGCGTTCAGCCAGGCATCCACGCCCGGGTGCTCGGGAATCTCCCCGCCCATCGCTCGCACGATCGTCGGCTCTCCACCGGCGAACACCGACATGTCACGAATCGCGTGCACGGCGTAGCAGCCCACATCCATGAGGCCGCCTCCCGCGACGGCAGCCTGCCACCGCGGATCCCCCGCGGACGGCGGCGGCATGAGCATGCGCGCCTCGACCCGGGTCAGTTCGCCGATCTCGCCGTCACCGGCAATCTGGATCATGCGCTGCATGAGCGGGTGATAGCGATAGTGGAACGCCTCGACGCAGTGGACACCCGCCGCCGCTGCCGCGTCCCGCACGAGGCGCGCCTCGGCCGCATTGCTGGCGTAAGGCTTCTCGCTGAGCACATGCTTCCCGGCAGCGATCGCGGCCAGATTCCACGGGCCGTGCAGACCGTTGGCCAGCGGGTTGTAGATCGCCTCGACCTCGGGATCATCGATGACCGCCTGATAGTCGTCGACAACCCGCTCAATGCCGTGCTTGGCTGCGAACTCCTCCGCCCGATCGCGATGTCGTGCGGCGACCACGACGAGCCGATCGCCCGTTATGTGCGCCGGCTGGATGATCGCGATGTCACTGATACGAGCGGCTCCCAGGAGCCCGAGCCGCAGAGGTGCCATTCGGCGGTCAGGCCCTGGCCAAGCCGAAGACGGCGTACAGCCCGGTGCCGAACAGCAGGACGCCGGCTGCGGACGCCGAGGCAACGTCGCCGTTGTTCATCAGGCCGATGCCGTAGGTGACCAGTCCCGAGATGATCGCGACCATGATGACCGCTCCGATGGGATGGCCCTTCTCCGCGTGCTCGCTCATGGCGTTGCCTTCCTCCGGCGCTAGGTGAGTCGATCGATGACGAGGGGTAGTCGGTCAATCGTAGAGCCGACCGGACTGACGACGACCGCCCCGGTCAGTGCCTCATGCGCGAGGGCGAACCTGGGGGCCTCGTCGGTCAGCAGTGTGAGCAGCGGATCGCCGGCCGCCACGATGTCGCCCGGCTTGGCGTGCATCATGATCCCCGCACCCGCCGAAACAGGGTCCTCCTTGCGAGCCCGGCCGGCACCCAGCCGCCAGGCGGCCACTCCGATGCTCAGGGCATCCGTTCGGGTGACCACCCCGCCGACATCAGCCCGGATCGTCTCGCTCTCCCTCGCCGTCGGGAGGGCCGCATCCGGGTCGCCGCCCTGCGCCTGGATCATTCGGCGCCAGGCATCCATGGCTCGGCCATCGGCCAGGACCGTGGCGGGGTCAACGTCGATCCCCGCCAGGTCAAGCATCTCGCGAGCCAGCACGAGGGTGAGCTCGACGACGTCGGCCGGGCCACCGCCAGCAAGCACCTCAACGGACTCCACCACCTCGACCGCATTGCCGATGGCTAGCCCCAGCGGGACATCCATCGCCGTGATCAGCGCCCTCGTCGTGACACCGGCGTCGTTGCCCAGCCGGACCATGGTCTCGGCCAGCAGGCGCGCCTGACGGGGGTCGGGCATGAACGCACCCGATCCCGTCTTGACGTCGAGGACGAGACCGCCGGCCCCCTCCGCGATCTTCTTGCTCATGATGCTGCTCGCAATGAGCGGGATCGCCTCGACGGTGCCCGTCACATCGCGCAGGGCGTAGAGCTTCTTGTCGGCGGGGGCCAGGCCGTCGCCCGCGGCGCAGATCACGCCCCCGACATCGCGCAGCACCTGCATCATCTCGTCATTGCTGAGCGACGCACGCCAACCCGGGATCGACTCGAGCTTGTCGAGAGTGCCGCCCGTGTGACCAAGCCCGCGCCCGCTGAGCTGCGGCACGGCCGCCCCGCATGCGGCGACGATCGGCACCAGCGGCAGCGTGATCTTGTCGCCGACACCGCCGGTGGAGTGCTTGTCGACGGTGGGGCGCGGCAGGCCGCTGAAGTCCATGCGCTCGCCTGTGTCGATCATCGCCGTCGTCCAGCGCACGATCTCGGCATCGGTCATCCCGTTGAGCAGGATGGCCATGGCGAGGGCAGCCATCTGCTCGTCGGCCACCACCCCGCGCGTGTAGGCCGCGACAACCCAGTCGATCTGTGCCGGTGTCAGGACGTGGCCATCCCGCTTGGCCTTGATGACATCGACAGCCGCGAACGGCTCAACCATGGAATGTCCTGTCCTCTGCGCGCTCGACGAGATCCTCGGGACCGAAGGCCTGGGGAAGGATCGCACTCATCGGCAGGATCCCCTCCGGCGTCTTCAGCAATGTGGTGGGACGGCCGTTCTCCCAGAGCAGCTGCCGACATCGCCCACAGGGCATCAGCGCCGCTCCATGCTGGTCGACGCAGGAGACCGCGACGAGCTTCCCGCCACCCGTCGCGTGCAGGTTCGAGACCATCCCGCACTCGGCGCACAAACCAACGCCGTAGGCGGCATTCTCGACGTTGCAGCCCACGACGACGCGCCCGTCGTCGACAAGGCCGGCTACGCCCACCTTGAAGCGTGAATAGGGGGCATACGCCTTCTGCATGATCGCGATCGCTGCAGCTTCAAGCGCCGCCCAGTCGATCCCATCGTCGCCGACCGGTGACATGCCCTACTCCTTCTCGTACGGCTGGCCGTCGGCCGCCGGCGGACGAGCCCGTCCGACGAGGCCCGCAACGACGACGATCGTCACCAGATACGGGGCCATGCCCAGGAACTCGGTCGGGATCGGTACGTCCAGCAGGGCGAACTTCTCCGACAGCGACTCCGAGAAGCCGAAGATGAGTGCCGCACCGAATGCGCCGATCGGGTTCCACGCACCGAAGATCATGGCCGCCAGGCCGATGAATCCGCGGCCGCCGGTGAGACCCTCGTCGAATCGGCCAACCGTGCCCAGGGTGAACCAGGCACCCGCGAAGCCGCCCACCATGCCGCCGTAGATGACGGCGAGGTACCGGACCTTGGACACGCTCACACCCAGGCTGTCGGCCGCCTTCGGGTTCTCCCCGACCGATCGCGTGCGCAGACCCCAGCGGGTCCGGAACAGCGCATAGGTAACCGTGCCGACCAGCACGAACATCGCGTACACGATGATCGTCTGGTTGAAGAACATCGGTCCGATGATGGGGATATTCGAGAGCACCGGGATCGGCACGGCCGGGAAGATCGGTGCGTCATTCCATTCCGGATTCTTCACCAGCACCTGGGACGTCAGGAATGACGTCAGGCCAAGAACGAGAATGTTGATGACGAAACCGATGATGATCTGATCGACGCGGAAGTTGACCGCCAGCACGGCGAGCAACAGCGCGAGCAGCCCGCCCGTGAGTGTGGCGGCTAACAGGCCGACCCAGCCACCGAGTAGCGATCCCATGACGACGCCAGTGAAGGCGCCGCCGAGCAGCATTCCCTCGATGCCGATGTTGACGACACCTGATCGCTCGCACAGGATGCCGCTCAGGGCACCCAGGGCGATCGGCGTGCACCGCGCCACCGTGGCGACGAGCATGCTCTCCAGGTTGAACTCCTGGCCGGCGGCCGCCCAGACCATCATGGCCAGGACGAAGACTCCGAAGGCGCCGCCAAGGATCAGGGTTGCCTTGCGCTGGAATCCACGCACGAACTGCGAGCCGCCGAGGAAGCCCAGCACGAGTGCCAGGAACCACAGTGCTGGCTGGACGGGGACCACAAGTGGGTCGAGCTGGATGGACTCGTAGGGCATGCTGAGGCCGAACGTGGCCTCGCCCTCGACATTGGGCAGGAAGACGACGACCACGATCGCCGCCATCGCCAGCATGACGATCCCGGTGACGCGAGCGCGCGTGATCTGGCCCTTGGTGAGCGACTTCGTGCGCTTGGCGCTCGCCTCGTAGGGCTCGACCTTCGGCTGATCGTATGTCTCGCTCACGATCCCCACCCCTGGCTGATCTGCGTCGCCGACGCGTTCGACTTGACCCGGTAGATGGCGCTGATCAGCGCCGGCGCCGCCACGAAGATGATGATGAGTGCCTGGATGACGGAGATCAGGTCGATTCCCACATCAGCGTTCGCCTGCATGTACTGCCCTCCGGCATTGAGGCCGCCGAACAGCAGCGCCGCCAGCACCACACCGATCGGATTCGACCGGGCGAGGAGTGCGACGGCAATGCCATCGAAGCCCAGTCCGGCGTTGAATCCCGGACTGGCGCGGTCGAGCACGCCGAGGATCTGCCCCGTCCCGGCCAGGCCCGCGAGCCCGCCCGCGATCATCATGACCAGGATGTAGACCTTCGTCACGGACATACCGGCGTATCGAGCGGCGCTGGGGTTAGCACCGACCGCGCGGAACTCGAAGCCGGTGTTGGTGCGGAAGAGCAGCCACCACACGAAGCCAGCGGCTGCCAGCGCGAGGAACAGGCCGATATTGACCTTCATTGCCGGGTCGAGCCATTGGAGCAGCGCCGGCATCTGCGCCGAATCCATGATGTTCTTCGAGATGGGGTCATTGCGACCCTCGCGCTGGAACAGCGTGGTCTTCAGCAGGAAGTCGACCAGTCGGTAGGCGACGTAGTTCAGCATGATCGTGACGATGACCTCGTGCGCACCGGTCTTCGCCTTGAGGAACCCGGGGATGAAGCCCCAGAGGGCACCCCCGGTGATCCCGGCGGCGATGGCGAGAGGCAGGTGGACGAACCACGGCAGGCCGGTAATCGAGAAGCCCACCAGCACGGCCGACATGCCACCGATCAGCAGCTGACCCTCGCCGCCGATGTTGAACAGGCCTGCACGAAAGGCGATGGCGACCGAAAGTCCGGTGAGGATCAGCGGAGTGGCCTCAGTCAGGGTGACCGAGATGGCGCGCAGTGACCCGACGGAGCCCTTGAGGAGGGCAAGGTAGGCGTCGATCATCTCGGTGAAGCTCGACCCGGTGAGCATGATGATGATCGCGCCGATGACGAGTGCGGTGAACACTGCCAGCAGCGGGATGACGAAACCGGACTTCCAGTCGGTCGCCTGGGTCAGCCTGCGGAAGAAGGACGCACCCGGTCCGTCATCCGGCTCGATGGTGATCTTGCCATCGGGTGAGGTGATGCTCATGCTGCCTTCCCTGCCATGAACAGGCCGATCTCCGTGGGAGTCGTCTCCGAGGTCTTCCGCTCCGCCACTATCCGGCCGTCGTACATCACCAGGATGCGATCGGCGAGCGCGAAGATCTCATCAAGCTCCGTCGAGACGATGAGAATGGCCTTGCCCTCGTCTCGTTTGCGAACGATCTGCTCGTGGATGTACTCGATTGACCCCACGTCGATGCCGCGGGTCGGCTGCGCGCAGATAACCAGCGGCACATCGCGGCTGAATTCCCGCGCCACGATCATCTTCTGCGCATTGCCACCTGAGAGGGCATTCCCGGTGTTATCGATGAGCGGCGGCCGTACGTCATATGCATCGACGAGGTGCTCAGCAGATTCACGGATGACATCGCGGTGCAGGAGCCCGCGACTGGAGAAGGGAGTGGCGTAGTAGGAGTCGAGCACGAGGTTCTCGGCAACGGTGAAGGAGCCGACCATGCCCATGTGGTTGCGGTCCTCCGGCACATGGGCGATACCCGCCGCGTGCCGCTGCCGCGGCGAATAGCGGCTGATGTCATTGCCGAGCATCTCGACCTTCCCTGCCTCGATGGGAAGCAGGCCCGTGATCGCCTCCACGAGCTCCGTCTGGCCGTTGCCCTGGATACCGGCAACTCCGACGATCTCTCCTGCCCTGACGGAGAGGTCGATGTGGTCGAGCAGGGCCCGGCCATAGTCGTCGACCATGCGCACGCCGCTCAGCTGGAGGACGGTGTCGCCAGGCGTGGACTCCTCCTTGTCGACCGTCAGGTCGATATCGCGTCCGACCATCATCGAGGCGAGCAACTCCGGCGTGGCGGTGTGAGGGTCGGCATGCCCGGCAACCTTCCCACCGCGGAGGACGGTGATGTCGTCCGCGATCGCCAGTGCCTCCTTGAGCTTGTGCGTGATGAAGATGATGGTGGCGCCGCGACCCTTGAGCTCGGCCACGATGCCGAAGAACTCGATGACCTCCTGGGGCGTCAGGACGGCAGTCGGCTCATCGAACACCAGGATCTTGGCGCCACGGAGCAGGACCTTGATGATCTCGACGCGCTGCTGAATGCCAACCGGCAGGTCCTCGACCATGGCATCGGGGTCAACCGCCAGGCCGTACTTCCCGGAGATGTCGCGAACCTCGTTTCGCGCCTCCTTGCGGTTCATGATCCCCGGCCCCTTCACGGGCTCGACACCGAGGACGACGTTCTCCCAGACCGAGAACACCGGAACCAGCATGAAGTGCTGATGGACCATGCCGATCCCGGCCTTGATGGCATCGCCAGGATCGCCGAACTTCTGCACGACGCCGTCGATCAGGATCTCGCCAGCATCAGGCTGGTAGAGCCCGGACAGGACGTTCATCAGCGTGCTCTTACCCGCCCCGTTCTCGCCGATGAGCGCCAGCACCTTGCCGCTACGTGCGGTGAGCGACACATCGTCATTGGCCAGCACGCCGGGGAACTGCTTGGTGATTCCCCGCAGTTCGAGTTCCATCTCACGTCCTTGCTGAGGTGTCCGGGCAGATGACCTAAACCTATCCGGCAAAGCGGAGGGAGGGACCCGAATCCGGGTCCCTCCCCCACGTTGCTTGCTGTGGTGCTGACTAGCCCTTGACGCTGACCGAGCCGTCGATGATGCCAGCCTTGATGGTCTCCAGCTGCGCGACGAGATCCGCCGGCACCATGGACTCCATGTCGTGCAGCGGGGCCAGGCCAACGCCACCGTTCTCCAGGGTGCCCACCGTGACGCCACCGGCGAAGGTGCCGTCGACCACGGACTGGATCGCATTGAACGTCGTGACGTCCATGTTCTTCAGAACCGAGGTGAGGTAGACGCCGGCGTTCGCGGTGTCGGACTCGAACTGGTCGCTGTCGACGCCGATGATCATCAGCTTGTCGGTGCCGAGCTCGCTGGCCAGAGCCGCCGAGCCGAGGCCGACCGGGCCGGCGACGGGCATGACGATGTCTGCGCCTTCGTCGACCAGGTTCTGCGCGAAGGTACGGCCGTCATCGAGGCTCTCGAAGTTCTCGGTGAACAGACCCTTCTGCTTCTTCGGGTCCCAGCCGAGCACCTTGACGTCCGTGCCGTTGTCGGCGTTGTACTTCTGGACGCCGTAGTAGAAGCCGTCCATGAAGATGGTCACCGGCGGGATGTTGATGCCGCCGAAGGTGCCGACCTTGCCGGTCTTGGTCGTGCCCGCCGCGAGGTAGCCCGCGAGGAACGCGGCCTCATCGGTGTTGAACACCTGACCGAGAACGTTGTTGTTCGTGATGTCGCCATCGGCGTACGCGTAGTCGACGATCGTGAACGGGATGTCGGGGTTGGCGTTCGCCGCTTCCTTGGTTGCATCACCGAGGAGGAAGCCGACCGTGATGATGACGCCACAGCCCTGGTCGACGAACGACTGGATGTTGGTGGCGTAGTCGGTCTCAGCCTGCGACTCGAGGACAGCTGCCTCGACACCGAGCTGATCAGCTGCGTCGGTCACACCCTTGTAGGCCTTCTGGTTGAAGCCCTTGTCATCGACGCCACCGACGTCGGTGACCTCACATGCCTTGACCGCAGCAGCGGCGGGCTCGGAGGCAGGTGCCTCGGACGCCGGCGCCTCAGAGGCGGCGGCAGCGCTGCTCGCCGGAGCGGCTGCACTGGACTCCGAGGAGGAGCTGCTCGAGCTGCACCCCGCCAGGGCCATCGCCGACACGGCCAGAACGGCCGCGGCAAACTTGAGATTGGTCTTCAATTGGTCTCCTTGTTCCGTTGCAGGGTTCCGTCATGGCACCCGCACATGGGATCACCCTAACCACTGCTACAGGGCAGTTCCACGCGACGTAACACCAGATCCAAGATCGTTACCGGGCGTTCACAATCGACCTGTGACGCTGGTCACGGCAGCGCGGATACATGCTCCATCAACAGGGTCACGAAACGGTCACGATCGATGTCCAGCCCCACGGCGGCATTCGCCGGCAGGCCCGTCACGGACCATCGATCGGCCACGGTGCGGCCGATGCACAGCGGGGACTCGGTTTCGATCTGAACATTCATGGGCAGCGTCATGACGAGCGTGGGGTCAATCAGGTGGGCGATCGTCACGGCATCGTGGATCGGGCCGCCCTCCCAGCCGAACCGGTCCTGGTGGAAGCCGACGAAGTGGTCGAGCAGCTCGGCGACGAACTGCCCGGTCAGGCCCGTATGGCGCAGCCGATCGGCGTGCTCGTCGGTCAGCCAGGCTCGGTGGGTGACCTCCAGCCCGATCATGGTCAGCGCGATCCCGTCCTCGGGGCTGCCCTCCCCCGGCACCCTGGCGGCACGGAAGACGATGTCGGCCGCGTGCGGATCCACCCAGATGTTGAACTCCGCGGCCGGTGTCCAGTTGCCGAGGTCGACCGCGCCACCCATGATCACCAGCTCGCGGATCCGTGAGTGCAGGTGCGGCAGGCGCTCCACGACATCGGCCATGTTCGTCAGCGGGCCGGTGGCCACCAGCGTGACCGGTTCGGTGGCGTCGATGAGGATCTGTTCGATCACCTCGATAGCCGGCACATCAAGGGCTGGCCTGCTCGGCTCCACGGGCAACGGCCCCGCAAGGCCGCTCTCGCCGTGCATCACGGCGGCGGTCGACAGGTCTCGGACGCGGGGTCGGTCCCGCCCGGCCGCGACGGGAATGTCCGGACGACCGACCATGTCGAGCACGCGCAGGGCATTGCGCGTCGTGTTCTCGAGCGTGACGTTTCCCGCCACGGTGGTCACCGCAAGCAGGTCGATCGCCGGATCGGCGACGGCGAGCATGATCGCGATGGCGTCGTCATGCCCGGGATCGCAATCGAGGACGATGCTCTGCGGACCGCCCATCAGAACGCGTCGGTCGGGATGTACTGACCCCAGACGTCTCGGAGGGCGTCGGACACCTCTCCGACGGTCGCCCGGGCGCGCAGAGCGTCCTTCATCGGGTAGAGCAGGTTGTCCGAGCCGGCGGCAGCCTCCCGGATTCGCTGCAGATGGCGCTGCACCTCGTCGTTGTCGCGCTCCGACCGCAGGCGCGCCAATCGCTCGCCCTGCTCGGCCTCGATGGCCGGGTTCACGCGCAGGGGGTCGTAGTGCTCCTTGCCCTCGATGGTGAACTTGTTCAGCCCGACCACCGTGCGCTCGCCACTGTCGATCTCGAGGGCGATCTGGTAGGCCGAGCGCTCGATCTCCGACTTCTGGAACCCCTGCTCGATCGCCGCAACGGCACCACCCATGTCATCGATCTGGGTGATGAGCCGCATGGCTGCCTCTTCGATGCCGTCGGTCAGGGACTCGACGACGTACGACCCGGCAAACGGATCGACCGTGCCGCAGATGTCGGTCTCGTAGGCGAGCACCTGCTGCGTCCGCAGAGCGAGTCGAGCAGCCTTCTCGGACGGCAGGGCGATCGCCTCGTCGAATGAGTTGGTGTGCAGCGACTGCGTGCCCCCCAGCGCAGCGGCGAGGCCCTGCACCGCGACACGGACCATGTTCACCTCAGGCTGCTGGGCCGTGAGCTGGACGCCTGCTGTCTGCGTGTGGAAGCGGAGCATGAGCGACTTCGGGTCCTTGGCTCCGAAGCGCTCACGCATGATGCGGGCCCACATCCGGCGGGCCGCCCGGAACTTCGCGACCTCCTCGAGGATGGTCGTACGCGAGACGAAGAAGAACGCCAGCCGTGGCGCGAACTCGTCGACATCCTGGCCCGACTCGACGGCGGCCTTGACGTACTCGATGCCATCCGACAGCGTGAAGGCAACCTCCTGAACGGGAGTCGCACCGGCCTCCGCCATGTGATAACCCGAGATCGAGATGGTGTTCCACTTCGGAATCTCGTTGCGGCAGTAGGTGAAGATGTCGGTGATCAGGCGCAGCGACTGCACCGGCGGGTAGATGTACGTACCGCGCGCGATGTACTCCTTGAGCACGTCGTTCTGGATCGTGCCGTTGAGCTCGCTGGCCGCGACTCCCTGCTCTTCTGCAACCAACTGGTACAGCAGGAGCAGGACGGACGCCGGCGCGTTGATCGTCATCGACGTCGACACCTGGTCGAGTGGGATGCCGCCGAACAGGATGCGCATGTCGTCGATCGAGTCGATGGCGACGCCGACCTTGCCCACCTCGCCGTGTGCCAGCGGATGGTCGGAGTCGTAGCCCATCTGGGTCGGCAGGTCGAACGCGACCGACAGCCCCGTCGTGCCCGCAGCCAACAGTTGCTTGTAGCGCTCGTTGGACTCGACGGCCGTGCCGAACCCGGCGTACTGCCGCATGGTCCACGGCCGGCCGGTGTACATGCTCGGGTAGACACCGCGCGTGTAGGGGAAGGCGCCCGGCGTCCCGAGCTCCGTGGCCGGGTCCCAGCCCGCCAGAGCATCGGGGCCGTACACCGGCGCGAAAGGCAGTCCTGACTGAGTGACCGGGTCCATCTCATCCTCCGGAGGCATGCTGACTCGTGTGACTGACAACATAGGGCGGCGCCCCTGATCCCGTCGCGACGGGTCAGCCACTCCTCGGTACTGTTTGCCCTGAGCAGCATCCGGACGCGAATCCCCGCGGTCCGGCGTTACCCCGAGGGAGGGCCACGTGGCCAGTACGCCTGTCGGGACGCTCTATCGCGGTGGCGAAGGCATGTGGACGTGGGTCCTCCATCGCATCACCGGCGTCTCCGTGTTCTTCTTCCTTCTGGTCCACGTCCTCGACACCGCCCTCGTGCGCGTCTCCCCCGAGTCCTATGACCTGGTCATCGCCTCGTACAAGACGCCGATCGTCAACCTCCTCGAGGTCGGGCTGGTCGGCGCGGTGCTCTATCACGCGCTGAACGGCCTGCGGATCATCCTGATCGACTTCTGGGCCAGGGGCCCCCGCTACCAGCGCCAGATGACATGGGCGATCGCCACCGTCTGGATCGTGCTCATGGTCCCCGGCACCTTCTTCATGCTCAAGCACACCTTCGAGGCCATGTTCGGGAGCGCAGCATGAGCGCCCCCACCCAGCCGGGCCCCATGAGCATTCCGGCCCCGCGCACTCCCCAGCGGAACTCGCAGCGGAGCAACCTGGAGCTCTACTCCTGGCTGTTCATGCGGATCTCGGGCATCGTCCTCATCTTCCTGGTCCTCGGCCACCTGCTGATCATGAACGTCCTCGACGGCGGCGTGCAGCGCATCAACTTCGCCTTCGTCGCGGGGCGCTGGAGCAGCCCGTTCTGGCAGACGTGGGACCTCCTCATGCTCTGGCTGGCGATGATCCACGGCACGAACGGCATGCGGACGATCATCAACGACTACGCGGAGCGCGACCAGACGCGGTTCTGGCTCAAGATGCTCCTCTACGTGGCTTCCGGGTTCACCGTGCTCCTCGGGACGCTCGTCATCTTCACCTTCGACCCGAACATCGGCTAACAAGCACCGGGAGACGCACTTCATGCAGACCCATTCCTTCGACGTGGTCATCGTCGGCGCCGGTGGCGCCGGCATGCGGGCGGCACTCGAGTCCAGCACGCGCGCCCGCACAGCCGTGCTCACGAAGCTCTACCCGACCCGCTCGCACACGGGCGCGGCACAGGGCGGCATGTGCGCTGCCCTCGCCAACGTCGAGGAGGACAACTGGGAGTGGCACACGTTCGACACCGTCAAGGGCGGCGACTACCTCGTCGACCAGGATGCGGCCGAGATCATGTGCAAGGAGGCGATCGACGCCGTCCTTGACCTCGAGAAGATGGGCCTTCCCTTCAACCGCACTCCCGAGGGGCGGATCGACCAGCGTCGCTTCGGCGGCCACACGCGCAATCACGGCGAGGCCGCCGTGCGCCGGGCCTGCTACGCGGCCGACCGCACCGGGCACATGATCCTCCAGACGCTCTACCAGAACTGCATCAAGCAGGACGTCGAGTTCTACAACGAGTTCTACGTGCTCGATCTGCTGATGACCGAGGTCGACGGCCAGCAGGTCACATCCGGTGTCGTCGCCTACGAACTCGCGACCGGCGAGATCCACCTCTTCCGCGCCAAGTCCGTGATCTTCGCGACGGGTGGTTTCGGCAAGGTCTGGAAGACCACCTCGAACGCCCATACCCTGACGGGCGACGGCATGGGGATCCTCTACCGCAAGGGCATCCCGCTGGAGGACATGGAGTTCTACCAGTTCCATCCCACCGGCCTGGCCGGCCTCGGCGTGCTGCTCACGGAAGGCGCCCGCGGTGAGGGTGGCATCCTGCGCAACGCCTCCGGTGAGCGCTTCATGGAGCGATACGCCCCCACCATCAAGGACCTCGCCCCGCGCGACATGGTCTCGCGCTCGATGGTCCTCGAGGTTCGTGAAGGCCGCGGCGCCGGCCCGAACAAGGACTACGTCTACCTCGACCTGACGCACCTGCCCAAGGAGCAGATCGAGGCGAAGCTGCCCGACATCACCGAGTTCTCCCGCACCTACCTCGGCGTCGACCCGGTCACCGAGCTGGTCCCGGTCTTCCCCACCGCGCACTACGCCATGGGCGGTATCCCGACCAACGTCGAGACCCAGGTGCTGCGCGACAACGACCACGTGATCCCGGGCCTGTATGCAGCGGGCGAGTGCGCCTGCGTGTCCGTCCACGGCTCGAACCGACTCGGCACCAACTCCCTGCTCGACATCAACGTGTTCGGCCGCCGTGCCGGCATCGCGGCCGCCGAGTACGCCAACACGGTCGAGCACGTCGAACTGCCCGAGGACTCACAGGGCTACACGATCGGGCTGGTGGAGCAGCTCCGATCGAGCACCGGCGGCGAGCGCGTGGCCGTCCTGCGTCGCGAGATGCAGGAGACGATGGACATGAACGCGCAGGTCTATCGCACGGAGGCCACGCTGAAGCAGGCCCTCGACGATGTGCAGGAGCTCAAGCGCCGCTACAAGAACGTGTCCATCCAGGACAAGGGCGTGCGCTACAACACCGATCTGCTCGAGGCCATCGAACTGGGCTTCCTGCTCGATCTCGCGGAGTTGGTCGTCATCGGGGCACTCGAGCGCAAGGAGTCGCGCGGCGGCCATGCCCGCGAGGACTACCCGACCCGCGACGACGTCAACTTCATGCGTCACACCATGGCCTACCGCCGCACCGACGAAAGCGGCCAGGAGTTCGTCCAGCTCGACTACAAGCCCGTCGTCGTGACCCGATACCAGCCGATGGAGCGTAAGTACTGATGACTGCCACAGTCGAGACCCCCGCCTTCGCAGCGCCGGTCGCGTCGGAGGTCACCTTCCGCATCCGTCGCTTCCAGCCCGAGCTCGATGAGGAGCCGCACTGGGAGGACTACACGGTCGCTCTCTACCCCACCGACCGCGTGCTGACCGCCCTCGAGAAGATCAAGGGCGAGATCGACGGCACGCTCACCTTCCGCCGCTCCTGCGGCCACGGCATCTGCGGCTCGGATGCCATGCGCATCAACGGGCGGAACCGTCTCGCCTGCAAGACCCTCGTCAAGGACCTCGACATCAGCAAGCCCATCACCGTCGAGGCGATCAAGGGACTGCCCCTGGAGAAGGACCTTGTCGTCGACATGGATCCGTTCTTCGCCGCGTACCGCTCGGTGCTGCCCTTCCTGATTCCCGAGGGTCACGAGCCGAGCAAGGAGCGCCTGCAGTCAGCCGAGGAGCGCGCCCGCTTCGACGACACGACCAAGTGCATCCTCTGCGCCTGCTGCACGACCTCGTGCCCCGTCTACTGGACCGACGATCAGTACTTCGGCCCGGCTGCGATCGTCGCGGCGAACCGCTTCATCTTCGACAGCCGCGATGCCGGCGCGGAGCAGCGCCTCGAGATCCTCAACGCCAAGGAGGGCGTGTGGCGCTGCCGCACCACCTTCAACTGCACCGATGCCTGCCCGCGCGGCATCGAGGTCACCAAGGCGATCCAAGAGGTCAAGCGCGCGCTGATCTTCCGCCGCGTCTGACCCCTCCCCCTACAGGTCGACGGCAAAGTACTGCGTCTCGAGGAACTCGTGGATGCCCGCGAAGCCACCCTCGCGACCCAGCCCGGACTCCTTCATGCCGCCGAACGGCGCTGCCGGATCCGATGCCAATCCGCGGTTGACGGCCACCATGCCGGACTCCATCCGACGGGCGAGCTTCACGCCCGTGCCCGGGTCCTTGGCGAACACGTATGAGATCAGGCCGTACTCGGTGTCGTTCGCCATCCGCACGCCCTCGTCCTCATCGGTGAACGTGACGATCGGCGCGACCGGCCCGAACACCTCATTGCGCGTGAGCGCGGAGCCGTGAATGACGTCGCGCACGACATACGGTGCGATGAACGCGCCGAGCTCCGGAACAGTCGATGACGGCGAGGCGACGACGCCCTCGCCCACGGCCTCCTGAAGCAGCTCGAGGATC
>CAJAKT010000138.1 GCA_903940375.1 uncultured bacterium
CAGACGGAAGTTCAGGCACACGGGAAGTGCCGATCCCGATGGCTTGGGTGTGGGCTTTCCCGACGGCTCGGGTTCAGGGCCAACGACATAGGTGAAGGCCTTCTTCGCCGTGGCCGGCGGCTGATCCGGATTGGTGACCACGACGGTCACCGGCCCGGTCTTGCCCTCGGGTGTCTTCGCGGTGATGGTGGCCTCACTCACGACCTTGACGCCCGTGGCATCGGCACCGTCGAAGGTCACCGTGGCACCGGAGAGGAATCCGGTACCCGTGATCGTCACCTTCGTACCGCCCGTCTCCGGGCCGTCAGCAGGCTTGACCCCGGTGATCATCGGGGCCTCGACGAATTCATAGCTCTCCGCGAGCGTGGCCGGCGGGACTCCGGGGTTACGGACACCGACATCGACGAGGCCGAGTTCACCAGCCGGCGTGAGCGCAGTGATCTTGGTGCTGCTGACCACCTCGACCTCCGTCGCCTTCTTTCCGCCGAAGATGACCTTTGCGTCGGGCGCGAATCCGGTTCCGACGATCGTCACCTTCGTGCCGCCCGACATCGCACCGGAGGCAGGGCGGACGAGCATCACGACTCGCGGCGGCTGGTCGACGTAGGTGAAGGCATCCTGGAGCGCATAGGACTCTTCGTCGGGATTACGCACGTTGACGACAACCGGGCCCAGCGATCCGATCGGCGTCGTCACGCGCAACGTCGTGGGATCCACCACGACAACATCCTTCGCCGCTCGCCCGCCGAAGGCGACGAGCGCACCGTCCTCGAAGCCGTTGCCCTTGATGATGACCGTCTCGCCACCGTCCTTAGAGCCTTCCGACGGCCGCACCTCCGTCGCCCGCTCGACCGGGAGGGCCACATACGTGAAGGCGTTGTCGAGCATCGTGCTCGTGCCATCGGGGTTCGTGACGACCACATCTACGGGGTACAGACTCGAACTCGCGGGAGTGGTCGCCGTGATGGCCCCGTCGCTCACCACGTCCACGTTGACTGCCGGAATGCCATCGATGAGGACTGTCGCCCCCGGCTGGAAGCCCGCGCCGGCGATGCGGATCTCGGTGCCACCGGTGACCAACCCGAATGACGGAGCCAGCGCTTCCGCCTTGGGCCCGCCGGCCGGTGCCACGCAGGCATTCTCCGCTGCGATGTACTCCTCACCGCTCGCGCAGATCGTGCGCGGCACGCACGTGCCCGATGACGCGTCAAACCAGGTGCTGCTGGAACAGCCACCCAGCCCGGGCGAACGCGATGCCGACGGCGCCGTGGCCGGAGTGGAGATCGAGGACAGCACCATGCTGACAAGGAGCACCGCTCCGGCGATGATCAGCAGTACCACGCCCGTGATGACGAGATACCCGATGACGCCGTAACCGCCCGCGCGCGACAGCACCCGCGCCGCGGAGTCGGTCGATCGAGCGCGCGCCATATGTCCCCTTGGTCCGAGTTGATCAGGACGATGGTAAGCCCCAGCATCGGCGGGAACGCCTGACGACGCGAAGGGACTAGCCTGTCGGCTCGTGACACGACGTGGCTGGGCCCTACTGCTCCTGCTCGGTGTCGTGTGGGGCCTGCCCTACCTGTTCATCAAGATCGCTGTCGAGTCCTTCTCTCCCCAGGGCGTCGTCTTCCTTCGCTGTCTCATCGCCGCCGTGATCCTGCTGCCGATCGCCATCGGCTCGGGGCAACTCGGTCGTCTGCGCGGTCGGTGGACGTGGGTCATCGCCTTCGCTTTCGTCGAGATCACCTTCACCTGGCTGGCCCTCAACTGGGCCGAGCAGCGGATCTCCAGCTCCTTTGCCGCCCTGCTCATCGCCACGGTTCCGCTCGTGACCTCTGTGCTGGCCTGGCGCGTCGGCATCGACGACCGGCTCAGCGGACGACGACTCGTCGGGCTGGGCATCGGCTTCCTCGGAGTCGTCGCCCTCGTCGGCCTCGACATCAGCGGCAGCAGCCTGTGGGCCGTGGTGGCGATGATCGTCACTGTGGTCGGCTACTCGCTGGGCCCGATCATCGTCGACCGCCGGCTCTCTGACCTCCCGAGCCTGGCGATCATCGCCTGCGCGATGACCATCAACGCGGTCATCTACGCCCCATGGGCGCTGCTCACCTGGCCGACGGAGCCCATCCCGGCCTCGGCCTGGGTGTCCGTACTCGTGCTCGGCTCGATCTGCTCGGCACTCGCGTTCATCATCTTCTTTGCGCTGATCTCCGAGGTCGGGCCGTCGCGGACGACGCTCATCACCTACATCAACCCGGTCGTCGCCGTGGCGCTCGGTGTCGTCGTGCTCGCCGAGCCGCTGACCATCGGACTGGCTGTCGGACTACCGCTCGTGCTGCTCGGCTCGTGGATGGCAACCCGGAAGGGTCCGGTACTCGAGTCCGAGCCACACGCCTGAGATTGCCGTCCGGCAACTAAGACGTGCTGCCCCACTCGCCCCGCTCGTCGAGCCGGCGCGCCTGCTGCACCGCAGCGCCGGGGTCATGCAAGCCCTGACGATCCATGAGTCGTCCGATGACCGCACGGCGATGCTCGGCCGGGTTGTGGTCGTCGTACTTGAACTTCGCAACGACATCGATGATGTGCAAACGCAGCCCCTGCAGGCCCGGCAGCATGCGCCCGTATGGCGGCTCATTGACGTCGATGAGCGCATGGTCGCCCTCCGACTGCAGATGGCGCAGCTGCGTCCGGAGGAGTTCGGCCTTGGCTTCCGGATCGCTGATGATCTCGGCATCACACGTGAACTGGACGGTCGCGTAGTAGCTGGTGGGCACTCCGTCCTCGTCCGGGCCACCGGCCTTCGCGCGCCAGGTACTGGGGATGTACGCGTAGTCGCCGATGACGCTGAACAGGACCCTCGGGCGCGCGGCGATGTGCGGCCAGACGGGATTCGGCCGGGCCAGATGCACCAGCAGGTCAGGGCCCTCGACAACGGCGTGCGTCGGTATGACGATCGGAGCTCCATCGGGGTCGTCGTTCGTCACGGCCAGCTGCCCGAAGGGTGCCGTCGTACCGAGCCAGTCGCGCCACTCGTCAGGGGAAGCTGAGTCCCACGGGTGAATCAGCATGTCGGCTACTCCTCGTTCGCGAGTGTGCGGGTCTTGAACTCAGCATCGGGTGAATCCACCGCCAGGTATCTGATCAGGTCTGCCGCCGCGCTCTCGGCAACCGCTTGAGCGTCCACTCCGAGTCCATCGAGGATGAAGAGCGCCTCTGTCGTTGCTGCACCCAGCCGTGTGCGGACGCACTGCCGCCAGTTCCACCGCCGGCACGTGACACCCCGGTCGTCGCGCCAGACGATCTCCCCTGCCTCTGCGGCATCGACGACCGGCTGGCCGTCTGCGACGGTGTCGAACGGCTCACCACCCTCCGCGACCACGAGTCGGGCTGCTCCTTCGTAGCCGGCTAGGTCCTCACCGCCGATGGGCAGCAGGCGGAGGACAGACACCGCGTTGTACACATCAGTGAGCCGGTCGATGCGCGGCAAGCCTGCCTCGGCGCGACGCACCAGGGCTTCCACACTGGACCGAGCCTGACGTGGCTTGACGCCGAATGCCTGATACGCCAGCCGCCACTGCTGTATCTCGGAGAGGTCCTGCGGCTCACCACCCGCCAGCTGCGCGACGGCCTGTGCCTGTGCCTCGCGGAGCAGCGTCTCGCTGTGGACGCTCGTGGGACCGGACTGGAGTCCGGTGGCATGGATCAGCACCGCGACGTAGTCCGGACGGGCAATCCGCACGGCTGGGTCAACCCACGCCTGCGTGAGCGGCTCGCCCCTCGGCGCATTCACGGTCGAACTCGCGTCAACGGCTCAAGCACTGCCATGGTGAACCGAGCGGTCCGCCGCCCAGTGTTGGCATAGGCATGCGGGACATCGGCCACGTAGCTTGCAGCGTCGCCCACCCTCAACTCCTGTGAATCGCCGCCCACCGTGAGCCGCACCTGCCCGCTCAGGACATGCAGCAGTTCACGAGTGCCGGGGCGGTGCGCGTCCGACTCATACCTCTCCCCCGACGCCATCACCCAATCCCACAATTCGAGCATGTCTGGCGTGCCCGCAGCCGCCACCAGCACGGCCGCGCCTCCGCCGTCGCCCCGCCACAGTGCTTCCCGATCTGCCGAGCGGGTCACGACCACGGTCTCGTCGAAAGCGGGGGCCGCAACGAGATCGGCCAGAGTCACGCGCAGGGCAGTGGCCAGACGGAGCATCGTGGCGATGCTCGCGTTGCTGGTCCCGGCTTCGACGTTCACGATCATCCGTCGGCTGACCCCACTGCGCTCTGCGAGCTGGTCCAAGGTCCAGCCGCGATCGGACCGCGTCTCGCGGACGCGGCGCCCCACGACGACCGGCACGTGCTCGATCAGGGAATCGACGGACATGGTCCTCCTACTGCCTCAGATAGTGCATTATTATGCACTACCTGAGGCAGGGGCAGATACCACTCAGGCGTGGGAATAGACGTGGTCGAGAAGTGGCGTGACGTCTTCGGGGGGCAGGGCCGCGGAGTAGAGCCAGCCCTGCGCCGTGGGGCAGCCCATGGCGCGGAGGTGCGCGGCCTGATCGGGCTGCTCAACACCTTCGGCGGTAACGCTGATGCCCAGGATCGCGGCCAGCGCGATGATGCCAGCGACAAGGCGGTGGTCATGTTCGGGCGTCGTGGTGTCGGTGATGAAGCTGCGGTCGATCTTGATGACATCGATGGGGTAGCGGTCGAGGTACGTCAAGGAGGCGTAGCCGGTGCCGAAGTCGTCTATGGCGATCTCAATGCCCCGGGCGTGGATACCGTCGAGATTGACACGGGCGGTGGCGGTCTGGCCCAGCAGCGCGGTCTCGGTGATCTCGATGCACAACAGCCGGGGGTCAAGGCCACTGCTGTTCAATGCGTCGTCGATCGTGTCCAGGAGCCCCCCGTCCGCGAGCTGGAGGGCCGAGACGTTGACCCGAACGGTGATCGGCCGATTCGGATTCGAAGCCGTCCACGCGGCACCCTGATGACAGGCCTGAGACAGGACCCATCCGCCGATCTCCAGGATCCGGCCTGATTCCTCGGCCACCCGGATGAACCGATCGGCAACCCAGATCTCCCCGCTGGGGTGGTGCCAGCGCAGCAGCGCCTCCACAGCCCTGACGGTC
>CAJAKT010000139.1 GCA_903940375.1 uncultured bacterium
ATCGTGATCGTGCTGTTCCCGAAGATGACGGCCGGCGGGCATCGCCGCGCGGTCTACGTCGCAACAGGGCTCACCGCACTGGTCGGGCTGGGCATCACCGTCTTCAGCCTGCTCTTCGGCGACCTTGTCGTGCGCATTCTCGGTGGTACGCAGTACACCGAGCTCGGCTCGGAGGTGTGGCTGTTCGCGCTCGAGGGCTCGGCATTCGCCCTCGTCCAGGTGCTGCTCTACGCGCGCCTGGCCACGCAGGACCGCAAGGCGGTGCTCGCGGTGTGGGCCGCGCTCATCGTCCTGGTCGTGGCCGTCGTCGGCTGGCGGCACAACACGCTGGCTGAGATCGTCACGACGGTTGTCGCAGTCTCGCTCGTCCTGACCGTGGCCGGCCTGGTCATGGACCGACGTCAGGGTCCGAGCATCCCGGTGCCGATCGAGTCAGCGGAGTAGATGGGAGGCGTGCGTGTCGCAGGAGGTGAGCACTGACGACCTGCCCCGACGTCCCCGGTGGCGCATGCCGTTCATCATCATCGTGTCGGTGCTGGCTGTCGCTGTGGTGGCGGTGGCCGGCGTGGTCGTCGGTCGAATGACGGCTCCCGGTCCCGACATCGTCGTCACGTCGGGCCCTGTGCTGGAGGAGTCGCCCGGTGCGGAGCCATTGCCTGTGGGTGCCTCTCCCGGTGCATTGCCGAGCCTCACGGTGTCGACGTCGGTGCAGCCGTCGTGGTCGATCGTGCTCACGCCTGACGATGGCCTCGCAGACGAGCCGACCACGGCGAGCGGTTACCGCCTCGTCAAGGCGGGTATCAGTGCCGGACAGGTGGCGGGCGTGCTCGGCCCGGTATTCGGCGTCGAGGGCGAGCCCGTCGCAGACGGTGACACATGGACAGTCGGGACTGTTGGTGGGCCGCGCCTGACCGTTATGGATGACTCGCGCGTGACGTGGACATTCGACGATGCGTCGGCGAGTGCGCAGCCGGCTGTTGGGCCTCCGATGCCGGCTGATCGCGCGATCGAGCTGGCGGGTGCCGTGCTCGGCAGCATTGGCGTGGATACGGGATCAGTTGACTGGCAGGTCGATCGCTTCGCCGACATGACGGTTGTCACCGCCTGGCAGCTGGTTGCCGGCGCACGGACGCAGCTGGCCTGGGAGATCGGCTTCGACCCGGCGGGCGCGCTGGTCCGAGCATCTGGGTTCTCTGCGGGGCTCGAGGAGGTGCCGGGCTACCCGGTTGTCGGTGCCCGTGCCGCCGTCGAACGATCGGGACAGTCGGGCTGGTCGGCCATCGGCCCGACACTCATCGCGTCCGGTGGCGAGACGGTCGCCTCTGCCTCGCCCTCAGCGAGCCCGTCACCCGATCGACCGGCGATGTCCGTGCCGGTCACGCAGGTGACGGTAACGGGGGCCGATCTCGCCCTCGCCCAGTACGGGCAGCCCGACGGCAGCGTCCTGTTCCTGCCGGCCTACGTCCTGGCGGGCACCGATGGCTCCCGCTGGTCGCTGCTCGCGGTCGACGAGCCGTATGTGCAGTTTGTCGACCAGCCGTACCCGACTGCTGCTCCGGCAGCCTCCTGACACTACGGTTGTGCCCTCAGGCGAGGTGGCAGAGCGGCCGATTGCAGGCGCCTTGAAAGCGCCCGTGGGGAAACTCACCGGGGGTTCAAATCCCTCCCTCGCCGCTGTTGACGTAGCGAGGGATCCCTCCCTCGCCGCGTTAGTGGCGTGCTGGAGATGGCGGTGACGATGGCCCGATACGTGGTGCTCATCGTCATCGACATCGCCGTCGTGATCGGGCTGTCCGTGGGCATCGGTGCCTGGGCGCCCCGTTGGCCTGCGGGCTGGCTGAGCCACGACACCTTCCCGCTGGCACTCATGCCCTGGGAGAAACCGGCCTTCTACCGTCGCCTCGGGGTGGCGCGGCTGGCCCGACGCCTCCCCGAACTGGGCAGCACATTCGGCGGCGCGAGCAAGACGGAACTGCCCGGCCGCTCGGCTTCCGACCTGGCCAGGTACCTGCGCGAGGTCCGACGAGCGGAGTGGGTGCACTGGCTGTCCTGTGCCGTCACAATCGTGCTGTTCACCTTCAACCCCTGGTGGCTGGCGCTGACGTTCGTCGTCGCGGTGACGGTGGGTAACCTGCCCTTCATCCTGGTACTTCGCAACAATCGGCTTCGACTCATACGCATCATCGAGATGGACGGTGGACGGACATGACCACGCAAACGCAGCAGCAGCCATACGGCGTGCGATCGATGGTGGCCGCGCTGGGTCGCGTTGCCGTCCGGCCGCCGTCACCCCGCGGTGACTACGTCACAGCGCATTGGGCGCAGCCCCTCGACATCGACCTCCTGCAGGAGCAGCACGCGCGCTTCGTAGCGCTGCTCGAGCGACTCGGCTGTTTCGTCGAGATCCTGCCGCCGACAGATGACATGCCCGACTCCTGCTTCGTCTACGACCCGGCGTTCGTCGTGCCGAGCGGGGTAATCGAGCTGCGTGGCGCCAAGGTCGTGCGCGCGGGCGAGCCGCCGCTGCTGACGGTGCAGTTGGAGGACATCGGCGTTCCCGTCGCGGGTCGTCTCACCGCGCCGGCCACCGCCGACGGCGGTGACATGTTCTGGCTCGACGACGCGACGCTCGCCGTCGGTCGCACCTACCGGACGAATCAAGCGGCACATGACCAGCTGCGGGCGATTCTCGAGCCGATCGGCGTCACCGTCGAGTCCTTTGACATGCCGCATGACCTGGGCCCGGAGTACTGCCTGCATCTGATGTCCGTGGTCTCGCCGGTCCGCGAGAACCTGGCCGTGGTCTACGAGCGTCTCGCACCGGTCGCGCTGCTGCAGGCCCTCGCCGCTCGCGGAATCGAGTTCGTGTCCGTACCCGAGGAGGACTACCTGTCGTTGGGCTGCAATGTGCTCACGATCTCGCCAGGAGTCGTCGTCATCGCCGAGGGCAACGACGCGACGGCCGCGCTGCTGCGCGCCCACGGTGTCGAGGTGCACACCTATGCAGCAAGTGAGATCAACAAGGGCGAGGGCGGCCCGACCTGCCTGACCCGCCCGATCTACCGGGGCTAGGCCATCGACCTGCGCAGGCGCATCGAGGCGAGCTACCCAGCCGCCGTAGTGCGGCGCTTCTTCGAGCTGGAGATCCTCGACCGGTCGTTCGGCCTTGCGGCCCAGGCGTTTGTCGCCCTGCTGCCACTGGTGATCATCATCGTTTCGATCTTCGTCACCGACAGCGGCGATGCCATAGCGGAGTCGCTCGGCAACCGGTTCGGACTCGACGGTGCAGCGCGCGCGGCGATCCGCGTCCTGTTCGAGCACCCGGGTGTGGCGGCGATCTCGTGGCTGGCCATTTCCATCTCCCTGCTGTCGGCGTTCTCGCTGTCCCGGCGACTGGCCCGCGCCTACGCGGCGATCTTCGAGGTGACGGCCCTACCTCGCAAGCAGAGTTGGCGGGGGCTCGTGTGGGTCGCCATACAGGTGGCCCTCCTCGTTGCATCGTCGATGCTCCGCAACCTCCGAGCCGAGAATGGCGCAGTTGTCGCTGCGGTGGTGGTCGTGGCCCTATTGGTGGTGTGGTTCGCCGCCGACGTTGCTGGTCTGCGCCTGCTCGTGCCCACCGCCGCGATCCGTCTGGTGCTCGCGTCGGCGGCCGTCGCGAATGTCGGCCGGTTCGGCCTGGCGACGTGGGCATACCTGTACATGTCCAAGTCGCTGTCTGCGCAAGCAGACCAGTACGGTCCGATCGGCGTGACGTTCGCGCTCTTCACGTACTTGCTGGCCGCCGTCTTGGTCTACCTTGCGGCGCCCCTCATCGTCACGACGTGGGTCACGTGGCGGGCGAAGGCCGAGCCAGCCGAGCTACTCGCTGAGTGATGCGGTGTCGATGACGAACCGGTACTTGACGTCGCTCGCAACAACTCGGTCCCAGGCCTCATTGACCTGCTGAATTGCGATCGTCTCGATATCGCAGCCGAGACCGTGCTCGCCGCAGAAGTCGAGCATCGCCTGCGTCTGCGGGATGCCGCCGTTGTTCGTGCCGGCAAGCCGGCGGCGTGACGCGATCAGGGTGAACGCGCTGAGGGTCAGCGGCTCGCCGGGCAGGCCAACCGTCACCAGGGTTCCGTCGAGGTCGAGCAGGCGCATGTACGGGTCGAGGTCTGCGACCGAACTGGCGGTGTTCACGATGAGGTCGAGGGAGTTGCGTGCCTTCCTCATGGCCGCCCTGTCGCTGGAGAGCACGAAGTTGGTGGCGCCGAGACGGAGGCCGTCCTCCTGCTTGCCGGGTGAATGGCTGATCAGCGTGACATCCGCACCCATGGCCGCGGCGATCTTCACGCCCATGTGCCCGAGGCCCCCGAGGCCCACGATGCCCACGCGCACGCCCGGGCCGGCCCCCCACTCAGCCAGCGGCTGGTAGGTCGTGATGCCCGCACACAGCAGGGGCGCGGCCACGTCGAGGCCGAGGGAGTCGGGCAGGTGCAGGACGTAGTTACTGTCAACGACGATGTGAGTCGAGTAGCCGCCGTACGTCGGGGTGGTGTTGTCCTTCTCCTTGCCGTTGTACGTCGCCGAGACGTGCCCGGTGCAGTACGACTGCTGGCCCTGCAGGCAGGCCTTGCACTCGCGGCAGGAGTCGACGTAGCAGCCGACACCGACGCGGTCGCCCGGGGCGAAGGACGACACGTTGCTGCCCACCTCGGTCACGATGCCAGCGATCTCATGGCCGGGCACCATCGGGAAGATGGACGTAAACCACTCCTCGCGCGCCTGATGGATATCGGAGTGGCAGATGCCCGCGTACTTGATATCGATGGCGACATCGTCCGGGCCGACATCGCGACGGCTCACGGTGAACGGCGCGAGCGGTGCGTTGGCGGAAAGTGCGGCGTAGGCGCGGACGTCCATCGGGTACTCCTCGGATCGGGGCGGGACCAGTGCATCGGGGCGGGACCAGTACATCGGGGCGGGACCAGTACATCGGGGCGATGCCATTGTGTCAGGCAGTCGGCCGGTCTAACCCCCGCCGAGTGGCCAGTTGTGGGGGTCGGAGCGCCCGATTCAACCCCCACGACTGGCCACTCGGCGGGGGTGGTTTGGCTCAGGCGTCGAACAGGTCCTCGAGCACCGCACGCATGACGGCACCGCTGACATCCTGTCCGGTCCACAGTCGGACGGCGATCAGTGCCTGGTTGACGAGCATGCCGAGGCCGTCGAGCGTCGGGCAGCCGCGCTCAGCAGCTGCCGCGAGGAACAGGGTGCGCGGGGGGTTGGCCACGACGTCGGCGACAACAGTGGAGGAATCAACCGTGCTCATGTCGATATCCGGCATGACTCCGTGGTCGGGATGGAAGCCGATCGAGGTGGCGTTGATCAGGACACCCGTGCCGTGCGGCACATGCAGGGCTGGGGTCCACGGCAGATAGCGGCCCGCGGCAGGGGTGCTCGTGTCGATGAGGTCGGCGAGAACCTCACCACGCTCGGGGGAACGGTTGACGATGGTGATGCTCAGAGCGCCGGCCAGCGCGGTCTCGACGGCAATCGCGCGAGCGGCTCCACCGGCGCCGAGGACCACGACATGCTGCCCGGCGGGATCGGCCACGGTGCGCAGGGAGGCGACGAATCCCTGGCCGTCGGTGTTCTCGCCGATCAGTCGTCCGTCACGGATGACGACGGTATTGACGGCGCCGATGATCTCCGCGGAGTCGGCGAGCTCGTCGAGATACTGCAGCACCGCGACCTTGTGCGGGATGGAGCAGTTGAATCCAATCCACCCCATGGCGACTGCGCCACGTACGGCGTTGGCCAGGTGCTCAGCCGGGACCTCGCAGTTGATGTAGCGACAGTCCAGGTCGGCCGCTGCGAAGGCGGCATCCATGATCGCCACGGTCGGGTTCTGGGCCGCCGACGTTGCGAACGAGCCGGTGAGAGCGCTGAGGAAGGTCGGTTCGGGCATGCAGGCCTCCGCTAGTCGACGTCGCCGCCGAGCGTAGTCGGGTCACCCGCGAGTGGCGGGCCGCGTGCACCAGAATGAGCACATGACGATTCGAGTGGGTGTCATCGGCACGGGCAACATCGGAACCTCTCATGCGCACGACCTAGCCACCAGGGTGGCCGGCTCGACGGTAACGGTGCTGTACGACTTCGACACCGCGCGATCAGACGAACTCGCTCGGGAACTCGGTGCCGTTGCGGTGCCGACCTACCAGGAGCTGATCGCATCCGACCTCGTTGATGCCGTGCTCATCGCCTCACCTGATCAGTTCCATGCGGAGCAGGCGCTGGCCTGCATCGCTGCCGGCAAGCCGACGCTGTGCGAGAAGCCGCTGGCACCGACCGAGTCGGATGCGCAGGCAGTGCTGGACGCCGAGGTGACGCTGGGTCAGCGGCTGATCATGATGGGCTTCATGCGCCGGTTCGATCCGGGCTATGTGGAGCTGAAGGGCCAGCTGGGCCCTGACGGCATTGGCGACCCGCTCATCGTTCGCAACTCGCATCGCAATGAGATCGCGCCCTACGGCCTCGACAGCGCACTCAGCCTCACCAACGCGGCCATCCACGAGATCGACATCAACAGGTGGCTCGTCGACGACGAGTATGAGTGGGTGCAGGTGCTCACCGGACGCTCCGGCCCGCTCACCCCGGCGGGTGAGCACGATCCGCTGTTCGTCCTCATGCAGACCACTGCGGGCACCATCATCGAGATCGAGATGTTCGTGCAGTCGCAGCTGGGCTACGAGGTGACCTGCCATGTGACGGGTGGCCTGGGCGTCTGCGAGATGGGCGATGGCTCGTATGTCACCACAGCACGCGCCCGCCATCGCGGGCATGGTCTGCCGGCACAGTGGCTCGGTCGCTTCCAGGAGGCGTACCGGCTGCAGCTGCAGGGCTGGATCACGGCACTGGCGACGGGGGCACCCCTGCCGGGTGCCAGCGTGTGGGACGGCTATGTCGGCACCATCGTGGCCAACCGCGCTGGCGAGGCGCTGCGGTCGGGGGAGCGTGTGGGGATTGATCTGCCGC
This sequence comes from uncultured bacterium, assembly GCA_903940375.1. Classification (GTDB taxonomy): domain Bacteria; phylum Actinomycetota; class Actinomycetes; order S36-B12; family S36-B12; genus UBA10649. The sequence goes on from CAJAKT010000139.1 coordinate 7,024, forward strand.
AGCGCCCGGCCCTCTACGCCTGACGCAGGGCACTCACCAGCGGGAGTGGGACAAATGGCGAGGACCGGGCCG
>CAJAKT010000140.1 GCA_903940375.1 uncultured bacterium
GACCACACGACCTACGTCCCCGCGATGCCATCAGCAGCTTGACAACCACATAGGGACACTTTCGGTAGCCCTTTCCATGCGGTTCTCGGTGGTTCTGGGTGGGTCCCGCTGACACGGAAATCGTTCGTACGCAATGATTTCCCTCATAGTGCGAGGTGCCCTCGACAACCTCTTAATCCGTAGGTTCGGGGTTCGAGCCCGCGGCGACCCACCTCGTCAAAGTCGTTGCAGTGCAATGTCTTTCGGCGTCTGGCATTGACCGGTAGTGCAGTCTGCTGTACCCATCTCGCGCGGGTCAAGTGAGGTGGTCCGCGAGCCACCGGGAGTCCCGCGGATCGGTCCGGGATGCGGCGAGGATCCGCTGGGCGTCACTGGCGGGCAGGGCGCTGCGCGGTGACGCCAGGGTGGGGGTGCGCACGAGCCGGGTGGCGTTGCGCCCGACGAGGCCTTCGCGCTCGGCATTGGACAGGGCCGCGCGCAGGACGCGGTGCGCCTTGTTCGCGGCGGACACCGACACCGACGCGCTGACCTGGTGGTGCATGGCCCGGACGTCGGCGGGGGTCAGTCGCGTGAGCCTGGTGTCGCCGAGGTTCGGGATCAGGTGCCGTCGAACGGTGGTCTCGTAGTCGCGCCACGTCGACGGGCGGACGTGTCCCGGGCGACGTCCTCCAGCCAGCGGCGCAGCCAGGCGGCCACCGTCAAGGACGGCGAGCCCAAGGTCCCGGTGGTGGTGTGCTGTTGTCGGGCTCCGCGCAGCGGCTGCAGGGCGCCGGTGCGGGTGCGGCTGGCGGCCTGCCAGCGCCGCCGTCGAAGAGGGCGACGAGATCGATCGGTCCCGTCACCCAACACAACGGTGCCTGCCGCCCGGTACCACGCGACGGCGGACGGGGTGACCGATCGCGGGGCTGCCCTGCGGCCGTGGCGGCTGACCTCCCGGCGCGAATTGCGTCTGGCGCTCACCCTCGCCGTTTAGGACACTGTTACGCCTTGACGCACACTTATTGTTGAACAATAATCGTGTCATGCGGATCGAGTTCACTCAGTCGGCCCGCAGGCACAAGATCGGCAAGGCGCGTGTACGTCAGGTCATCGCGAATCCCGTCGTGGTCGACCGGATCGTCGAGGAGAACGACCCTAGGGTTCGCCTTCTGATCCTGGGCGACGATGACACGGGGCGAGCGCTGGAGGTGATCGCCGTGGAGGAGGACGACACGCTGATCGTTATCCACGCGATGGACCTGCGGTCGAAGTTCCGGGAACTGTACGAGGAGGGGAAGAGACCGTGAGCGCGCGAAGCACGAAGAAACTGGTCACCTTGAAGGACGGCACGGTCCTGGATGACGAGGCGACCGACCGGATCGTCGCCGAGGTCGAGGATGCGGTGCTCGCGGGCAGGGGAACCACGACGTTCCCGCGCAAGGGACGGCCTTCGCTGTCCGGGCGGGCGGCGGCGTCGCCGCACGTGGGGTTCCGCGTCTCGCCCGAACTGCGGGATGAGGCCGAAGCCATCGCTCGCAGACGAGGGCTCACCGTGTCTGCGTTGGCACGCGAGGCTCTGCAGGAATACGTCAAGAAAGCCGGGTGACGGCAATCCCGTGGCTCTTTCCTGGCCCTTTCCCGGTTGGGGCGTTGGCCCTTTTCGCGTGAGCCTGGGTGGGTCTGGGTGAGTCTCGGTGGCGCGAAAGTGCTGGGTACCGCTGAGATCACGCTCAGCGACGAGGGTGGTTCGCAGGCTCCAAATCCGTAGGTTCGGGGTTGGAGCCCCCGGCGACCCACATCGGAAAAGTGTTGTGACGCAATGACTTTCGCCGGTATGCCGTCGTGCCCAATGCGTCAAGATCCAGGCTAGCTCCATTGCATAGCCCCATGACATCTGGCATACATGGCATCCGTAGGTCCAGAGGACGGACATTGGTCTGGAACGAGGCAGTTCTCGCGGCGCGCACGC
>CAJAKT010000141.1 GCA_903940375.1 uncultured bacterium
CCGATCTCCTTGTCGGTCCCCGTCTCGACAATGCTTTCCGGCTGGAGTGCCCTAATCACCGCGTACCAACCAGCCCGTCTCCCAATCCGAATATCTCGGTCTGCGAGGCCTCTACGACTTGATTCCCGCACGGCTGACTGAACGTGATCGGTCAACTCCTCGTCGCACAGCGCTTCGGCAATCCACCTCCGGCATTCATCCGCGGGGGCGTCTGTCACGGCCGCCACCCACCATGCCAAGTGCTCGATATTCCTAGCGGAAAGGTGATACGTGTAGTTGTGATGCTCGCGACTGGTGACAAGCCAACTGGTAGTCCGCGCAACCTCACTTCCCACATGGCGTGAAGCAGAACCTGCCCTGCCCGGGAAAGCAGCAGCGCGGGCGAAGCGGCTGGACGCAATTCTCGAACGTACGCTCATAGTTGGTCTCCAAAGTCAGCCAACGATACCGATGCGCATGCATGGTGGCCTGTCGCCCACTGCTTTCGTGCATGACTCACGGTCTCGAAACCTGGGTCGACGCAGTCCAGAGCCGTGGGTCAAGCAGCCACGGATCGATTGAGGCCCAATCTGCCCAGGACACCCCCTCAAGCGGCGAAGCCCAGCTAGCAAGTGACGCTGCGAGTTCATCACCGGAGGTCGGGGCCAGCAGGACCTCGTCAACCCAGGTCCGAGACGCCACGTATCCCAGGCACAGCGCAAGGGACTGACCCGACGAACGTAGTCGGACGACATCCGGGTGCGTGCCGAATAGCGGATGCGCTTCCGGTGCCACGGCAGCCCCCTGCAGAAGCACGCTCCGTGCCTGCACCCGCCCGCCACGAGCCCTAAGGGTGCCGACCGCCGTTGACCCCTCGAGTCGCTGATCCAGAACGCTGACCGGCACCTGCACGACGTCCAGAACCTCGAAGGTGGCAAGCGCCGACGAGATATCTGAACTCGAGTACCCCGACACTCCGACACGATCCACGACCCCTGAGACCCGCAAGTCGGCCAGCACTTGGGCCGTAGCGGAACGTTCGGGGGAACTTAGCAGTGTCCAGTCGTGGACGAGTAAGCTCGAAATTCGATCGCGTCCCAGCCGATCAAGGCTGGCTGAAACCGATGCTCGAATATGGGCCGCGTCCCCTCCTGCTGCCGACACTTTCGTCTGAACAGCGAAGTCGACACCGAACTCCCCCACGCGGGCCTCGGAGTCGCCGTAGCCGGGTGCCGTGTCTAGAGCGGCCAATCCAGCCCCTCGTGCCATAGCCAGTATCCCGCCGATTACCTCGCTATTCAGCCGGCCGGACGTGTTCGTGGTCCCATAATCCAACCCCCACTGGGCAGTTCCGAGCATCAGCGTCTGCACGTAACCCCCTCGAAGGTAGATAGACTCCTCGTCAAGGTTATCTGAACGAGGGGAACGCATAGGTGTCTGTTCTGGAGGGAAGCTCGATCCTGATCACAGGGGGCACGGGCTCATTCGGTAAGGCATTCCTGGGACGAGTGCTAGCGGAGTCCAACCCAAGTCGAATCGTGATCTACTCCCGCGATGAACTCAAGCAATACGAGATGAAGCAGACCTACGGCGACGATCCGCGCGTGCGATTCTTTCTTGGCGATATTCGAGATCTGGATCGCCTCAAAATGGCCCTTCACGGGGTCGACTACGTCGTCCACGCGGCAGCCCTCAAGCAGGTCGACACCGCCGAGTACAACCCGATGGAGTTCGTGAAGACGAACATCCTGGGCTCGGAGAACGTCA
>CAJAKT010000142.1 GCA_903940375.1 uncultured bacterium
GCCGCCCCGCGTCACGCCTGAAGGTCTAGCGTCACATCCGTCACATCGACCGTCCAACACCGTCGAGAGGCCCAAGTAGTGAGCACCCCAACCGCCAGCCCCGTAGACCTCGCTGATGAGTTCATGGAGCGCCGCACGCCGCTTCAGCGCGTCCAGGGCGTCCTCCACCGGTATCCCTACCTCAGCCCGCTGATCGTCCTGATCGTCTGCGTCGTTGTCTTCTATGCGCTGAACGACCGTTTCCTGCTTCCGCAGAACATCTCGTTCGTGACGCAGCAGACAGTGGTCGTCGGCACGCTGGCCATCGCCCAGACACTGGTCATCCTCACCGCCGGCATCGACCTGAGCATCGGCGCCGCCACCACCCTCGCGCAGATGATGATGGCCAACCTCGCGGTGTACGCCACCGCGTCAAACGTGCTCCCGATCGCCGGGCAGAATCCCTATCTCGCGATCGCAGCGGGAATCGGTGTCGGTGTCCTCACTGGTGTCCTCAATGGCTTCCTGATAGTCCGGCTCAACTTGCCGCCGTTCATCGTGACCCTGGGCACGCTATCGATCTTCACCGCCCTCACGCTCATCCTGTTCAAGGCTCGGACGATCCAGAACAAGGAGATGCCGGATCCGCTGAAGTGGTTGGGCAACACCTTCCAGATCGGTGAGTTCCAGCTCCTCTACGGCGTCGTCATCATGCTGATCATGTACGTCGTGTTCGGCTACATCATGAAGAACACCGCATGGGGTCTTCACGTGTACGCCGTTGGCGACGACCCCAACGCCGCTGAGCTCTCCGGCATCTCGACCAAGCGCGTCATCTTCAGCGTGTACGTGGTTTCGGGACTGATCATCGGCATCGCTGCCTGGCTCACCATCGGCCGCGTGGGCTCAGCGAGCCCCAACCCGGACCCGCTGCTCAACCTCGACACGATCACCGCAGTCGTCATTGGCGGCACATCGCTCTTCGGCGGACGCGGAACGCTCATCGGCACACTGATCGGCGCACTCATCATCACAGTGGTTCAGAACGGCCTCTCCCTGGCCGGCCTTGACCAGGCATACCGAGTACTTGCGATCGGCGTTCTCGTCATCGCCGCCGTCGCCATCGACCAGTGGATCAGGAAGGTGAAAGCATGACCGTCACAACGACTACGACCCCTGTCGTCCAGGGAGTCAACCTGGTCAAGACGTTCGGCCGCGTCGTCGCACTGGACGGCACCAACTTCGAGCTCTATCCCGGCGAGGTGCTCGCCGTCGTGGGCGACAACGGCGCTGGCAAGTCCACCCTGATCAAGTGCTTCTCCGGTGCGCATGCACCTGATGCCGGGGAGATGTTCGTCAATGGTGAGCAGGTCGAGTTCAAGAGCACCAACGAAGCTCGACGCCACGGAGTCGAGACGGTGTTCCAGACACTCGCCGTGTCGCCAGCACTCGACATTGCCAGCAACCTCTACTTGGGGCGCGAAGTGCGCAAGCCCGGTTTCGTTGGCAAGGTGTTCCGCACGATGGACAAGAAGCGCATGCGAACGGAGTCGGCTGCGCATCTGAAGAACCTCGGCATCAGCACCCTGCAGAACATCACGCAGACGGTTGAGACCCTCTCCGGTGGCCAGCGTCAGGCCGTTGCGGTTGCCCGCGCCGCTGCCTTCGGCAGCCAGGTCATCATCCTCGATGAGCCCACGGCGGCACTCGGCGTGAACGAGTCTGCCCGCGTACTCAAGATGATCCAGGACCTGCGCGATCGCGGGCTGTCCGTCATCCTCATCTCGCACAACATGCCGCAGGTGTTCGAAGTGGCTGATCGCATCCACGTCGCACGCCTCGGCAAGCGCGCCGCCGTGGTCACGCCGCAGACGCACTCGATGAACGATGTGGTTGCGATCATGACGGGTGCCATGACGGTGCCCGAGGAGGAGCAGCAGCTCACCCCCACGCGCTGATCCGTTTCTCCCGCAACACGGGACAAATGGCGAGGACCGGGCC
>CAJAKT010000143.1 GCA_903940375.1 uncultured bacterium
CTACGTCTTCCTCCCGGAAGGCGCCGAGGTCATCGAGGTCGGTGGCGCCTGGAACCTGGGCATGTGCGCGCTCGTGCTGGGGATCTGGACGATCGCCGGCTTCTTCATCGCACTCAAGGTGTTCCGCTGGTCTCCACGCGGTCAGAACTGACGGCGAGGGCGCTCTCGGGCAGGCCCCTGTGGGCGGCCGTGCCGGCGGGCGCTCCACTGCGTCGCCCGCTACTGCGGGGCTCATGAACCCGACGATGCCGCTCAGTGACCGAGAGTCCGCCGACCCCCTGTTGCGCTACGCGCCGAGCAGCGGGACCGTGACGACGTCGAACGGCAGGTTCCCGGCCTTCGGCTCGAGGATGCTGAGGAGGCCGACGCCGTAGCCGGTGGCGAGGCCGACGTGCACCCGAGCGGCCGACAGAGTCGAGGGCCAGTCGGGATTCGCGGCCGACTGCTGGTCGACGAAGGATTGGAACTGCTCCTCCTGCTTGCGCAGGAGTCCGTCGTTATGCCACGACACCCGCAGCTCCTCGACGTTGATGGCGCGCTGATACCTGAACTCCGGGCGCAGAATCTCGCGGATCATGACGGCCTCGGTGACTCCTGGCCCGTACTCATCCTCCATGCGGTGCTGGAACTCGGCGTTCGCCGGGAATCCGTAGGCCTGATGTCGCGCCGATGCGTCAATGAAGAGGTCGAGCTTGGATGCGTGGCGCAGGAAGATGTTGGCCTCGGCCACCTTTGCATCGCGTGCGATGCGGACCGTGCTCGCGCCGTCGTAACCAGACGTGCCGACGAGTCGCAATACCGATGCGAGGAGTGCATCGTGGATGTGGTCGCCGGTGTTGAAGGGGATGTCATCTGCGAGGTGCGGGAGATGGGCCTTCGGCAGGGGCTGCGGGCTGGCGTCGGATTGCAGCGCGCGGAAGAGGGAGTCGAATTCCTTGGTGAGGTCGACCTGCTCGGAGCCGGGACGCCGTGAGACGGCGATGAGGCCGAAGGCCACGATGAGCAGGTAGGCGCGCCGGGCCGCCAGCGCACGGGTCGGCTTGCCGCGCTGCGGGGTGCACCAGACGTGGACCTCGGCAGCGGCCCCCTGCTGGACCTCTGCGGCGAGGGTTTGGTCGAAACTCGACATGATGAGTAGCTCGAGCGCTGCTTGCAGGGCTGTGTCAGGCCGAGCGAGGCGCTGCATTGCGGTCTGGAAGCGAGCTGCCGACACTTCGCCCGGGAGCAGGCCGGCGCTCGAGAGGGCTTGCTCGAGGACGGCAAGGAGCACGGGCGCTGAACGCTCGCGCCAGGTAGCCACCGCGAGTTCTGAGCGGTCGGCGAAGCGGTTAGTGACGGGCCGCTGCGACAGGCCGGCACGCCGGGCGACCGCTGTCAGGGCAAGGCCGGGCCAGCCGTCCTGGGCTGTTGCGTCCAGGGCTGCGTCGAGGATCAGCGCGTCATTGCGCAAGACCCGGGCCTGTGCCACCGAAGCCTCCTGAGATGCCGAGCTTGTTGCACCCACGGTTGTCGAGCCCCGGATCTGGTGAATCCTAACGAACTGAAATCCACTTCGTTTGCCGCAAACGGTGGGCGATGCGTGTCGGAAGCAATCGATTCAATTCGACGGCAGGGACAGGAATTGCAAAATAAGCGTGCCACGCTTAATCTTCGCATGAACACGCACCTGCTCGCCAATTCGGTCTTTGAGGCGCAGGAACGAATACCAAGGAGAAGCCATGAGACGACGTCCCTTGACACGGTTGCCGCTGGCCATTGTGTGCTGCGCAGTTCTCACCGTTCCCGTCACGAGCCTTGCCTTTGTATCGGGGGCAAAGGCTGTGGGCAGTGCGTGTTCGCCTTGGTGGTTGCCATCTAGCGGGGACGTGGTGGCCACAATCGAGACGGTGGGTTCCTGCGAGTGGACAGTGCCAGCGGGCATCACCTCCATCTCGATCAGCGTGATCGGTGGTGGTGGTGGCGGCGGCGGTGGCTATCGCGGGACGGGCTCGACGTACACCACGGTGTATCTGGGCGGTGGCGGCGGCGGTGGCGGGCAGTTCCAGCGGGAGACCTACGTCGTAACTCCCGGCGCCACCTACACAATGACGGTCGGCCCCGCAGGCACCGCGGGAGTCGCGGCCACGTCTGGCTCTGCAGCCGGCGATGGCGGCGAGGGTGGCCCTACGTCGGTCACAGGTTTGCCGACGGCCCTCACCGTGGTCGGCGGTAAGGGCGGAGGCGGCGGGAGCCTCGCCAACGGGAATCGCGGAGGCAATGGAGGCGAATCCATGCAGACGGGCGGACTCGGTGGCGGCGGTCTTGGGGCTGTGGCAGGCCTCGGGATAGGCAGTTCCGTCGGGACCGGTGGCGGTGGTGGTGGA
>CAJAKT010000144.1 GCA_903940375.1 uncultured bacterium
CGCTGCCGACAGCGAACGTGACGGCAGCGGCACCGACACCCCACATCAGCTGACGCATCGCCGAGAACACCACGCCGCGCCCCGAGAGCCGCCCGACGATTCCGCCGACAACGACCATGGCGATCACAGCGAGGACGACCGCGAGGACGAGCGGGATCGTGGTGGACGCGCCTGTGCCCATGAAGAACAGGTAGGGGAGAACGACGACGGATGCACCGATCGCGAAGGCGACGAAGCTGGAGACCGCAACCTTCACCGGTGAGCCGAGCTCGTCGGGATCGAGGCCGAGCTCCTCGCGGGCGAGGGTGTCGAGCGCGGTCTTCGGGTCGGACATGATCTGCGCGGCAATGGAGGCGGCGGTAGCACGATCGAGTCCCTTGGCGCGGTAGATCAGCTCGAGTTCCTTCTGCTCCTCCTCCGGCTTGTCGCGCAGCTCGGTGGCCTCGATCTCGATCTCACGCCGGAACAGGTCGCGCTGGCTCGCCACGCTGACGTACTCACCGGCGGCCATGCTGAAGGCTCCCGCGAGCAGGCCGGCCAGTCCGGCGAAGAGGACCGCCGCATTGCCGGACGCGGCACCGGCGAAGCCCATCACCAGGGCGGTGTTCGAGACGAGACCGTCGCTGACACCGAAGACGGCTGCCCGCATCGAACCGGACTTGTCGGTTCGATGCCAGGACTCACCGGCCATCATCGAGCGCGGGCGCGAGCGACCGGCAAGAGGAACAGGCGTAGGAGAGTCGAGGGACGTGCGCATCTGCTGGAACACCTCGATGTGCTCGCGCTCGTCGTCGGACATCGACATCGGTGCCTCGGGCTCGGCGTCGTACATGCCCGCGTCGGCATCCTCGGCCTGCTCGAGATGCAGCAGCACGTCAGCAAAGCCCGCGCCGCGTGCCCGCGCGACCAGTGCCGCGTTCGTCGGATCGAGTGCGGTGGGTGCCGGCGGCACCGGCACGCCGTACTCGTTGAGCTTGTCGACCCAGTGATCGGCGTGCTCGTCCTCGATCTGCGCGAGCTCGAGCAGTGCCTCGCGCCGATCACCCGTGACCGTCTCGGCCAGTGCGCGATACAGCAGGGAGGCGCTGCGCTCGGCCTCGAGGTAGCGAAGGAAACGTCGCGGGTCAGCGGCCATGATCAGCCGCTGCCCTCAGTGTTCCCTGCATCCGCAGCCGCCGGGTTGTCGAGCTGGTAGCGCGTGATCGCCTCGATGAGCCGGCTCCCGTCGAACTGTCCGGCCTTGGCGAGGCGTGCGAGCGTCTGCACGGTGATGGACTCCGCATCGACGAGGAAGTGGCGACGCAGTGCACCGCGCGTATCCGACATGCCCCAGCCATCGGTGCCGAGTGAGGCGAAGTCGCCGGGCACCCAGTCGCTGATCTGGTCCTGCACTGCGCGCATGTAGTCGGACACCGCGATGACCGGGCCGGGTCGACCCTCGAGCCGCTGGGTGACGTAGGCGTGCCGCGGCGCCTGGTCCGGATGCAGCAGGTTGTGACGGTCGACGGCCAGGCCGTCACGCCGCAGCTCGTTCCAGGACGTGACCGACCAGACGTCTGCAAACACCCCCCAGTCGTCGCGCAGGAGTTCCTGCGCACGCAGGGCCCAGTTCACTCCGACGCCGCTGGCGAGCAGCTGCGCGCGGGGTCCGTCGCCTTCGGGTGCGGGACTGACCAGGTGCATGCCGCGCAGGATTCCGTCGACGTCGACGTCATCCGGCTCCGCCGGCTGCGGGTAGGGCTCGTTGTAGAGGGTCAGGTAGTAGTAGATGTTCTCGGGATCATCTCCGTACATGCGTCGCAGGCCATCACGGAAGATGTGTCCGAGCTCGTAGCCGAATGCCGGGTCATACGCGACCACTGCCGGGTTCGTGCTGGCAAGGAGCAGCGAGTGACCGTCCTCGTGCTGCAGACCCTCGCCGTTCAGCGTTGTGCGGCCTGCAGTTGCGCCGAGGACGAAGCCGCGGACCATCTGGTCCATGGCCGCCCAGAACGCATCGCCGGTGCGCTGGAACCCGAACATGGAATAGAAGATGTAGATCGGGATCATCGGCTCGTTGTGCGTGGAGTAGGACGAGCCGACGGCGGTGAACGACGCGACCGATCCCGCCTCGTTGATGCCCTCGTGCAGGATCTGGCCGCTCTGCGACTCGGTGTAGCTGAGCATCAGCTCGCGGTCGACCGACAGGTACTGCTGCCCGTGCGGGGAGTAGATCTTGGCCGTCGGGAACAGCGAATCCATGCCGAAGGTTCGCGCCTCGTCGGGGATGATCGGCACGAACCGCTTGCCGATCTCCGGATCCTTCATCAGATCCTTGAGCAGCCGCACGAACGCCATCGTCGTCGCGATGGCCTGCTTGCCTGAACCGCGCTTCACGACGGTGTACACGTCTTCGCTGGGCAGCGTCAGCGCCTTACTCGTGGTGCGGCGCGACGGGTACGAGCCGCCCAGGCGGCGCCTGGTCTCGAGCATGTACTCGATCGCCTCGTCCTGCGGCCCCGGGTGGTAGTACGGCGGCAGGTACGGGTTCTCCTCGAGCTGTGCATCCGTGATCGGGATGTGCACCGTGTCGCGGAAGTCCTTGAGGTCATCGAGGGTGAGCTTCTTCATCTGGTGAGTGGAGTTACGGCCCTCGAAATGCGACCCGAGCGTCCAGCCCTTGATCGTCTTGGCGAGGATCACGGTGGGCTGGCCCTTGGTGTTCATCGCCGCGTCGTACGCCGCGTGCATCTTGCGGTAGTCGTGGCCACCGCGCTGCAGACTCCAGATCTCCTCGTCGCTCCAGCCATTGACGAGCTTCGCTGTGCGCGGATCGCGTCCGAAGAAGTGCTCGCGGACGAAGGCGCCGTCCTCGCTCTTGTAGGTCTGGAAGTCGCCGTCCGGCGTGTTGTTCATCAGGCTGACGAGTGCGCCGTCACGGTCACGGGCCAGCAATTCGTCCCACTTGCGTCCCCAGACGACCTTGATGACATTCCAGCCGGCACCGCGGAACAGGCTCTCGAGCTCCTGGATGATCTTGCCGTTGCCGCGGACCGGTCCGTCGAGGCGCTGCAGGTTGCAGTTGACGACGAAGGTCAGGTTGTCGAGCTCCTCACGCGCAGCAAGCGTCAGGGCACCCACGGCGTCGACCTCGTCGGTCTCGCCGTCGCCCAGGAATGCCCACACATGCTGGTCGCTGGTGTCCTTGATGCCGCGGTGGCCGAGGTACTTGTTGAACCGGGCCTGGTAGATCGCGTTCAGCGGCCCGATGCCCATCGACACCGTCGGGAACTGCCAGAACCACGGCATCAGACGCGGGTGCGGGTACGAGGGGAGCCCGCCGCCGGGATGCGATACCTCCTGGCGGAAGCCATCCATCTGGCTCTCGGTGAGCCGGCCCTCGACGAAGGCGCGGGCGTAGACACCGGGGGAGGCATGGCCCTGGAAGAAGACCTGGTCGCCACCGCCCGGATGGTCGGGGCCGCGGAAGAAGTGGTTGAAGCCCACTTCGTAGAGGGTCGCGGACGAGGCATAGCTGGAGATGTGTCCGCCGACCGAGATCCCGGGCCGCTGTGCGCGGTGGACCATGATCGCGGCGTTCCAGCGGATGATCTGGCGGATTCGCTTCTCGAGGGCTTCGTTGCCCGGGAACAGCGGCTCGCGCTCGGGCGGGATCGTGTTGATGTAATCGGTGCTGCGCAGGCTCGGGACGCCGACGTTGCGCTCGGCCGCCCGGCGAAGCAGCGACAGCATCAGGTAGCGCGCCCGGTAGTTGCCGGACTGGTCGACCACATTGTCGAAGGACTCGACCCATTCGGCTGTCTCATCAGGGTCGACATCGACGTACTGGGTGGGGAGTCCGCCTGCGAGGAGGGGATCGCGGTCACGTCCGGGGGTCACGTGTCTTCCTTCGATTCGGCCGGGCCTCCGGGATCACCGGTTGCCAGGGGCATCGGAACGAGCGGCTGTCCGCACATCCTTCCATGACTCGCGGAATGGCGCTGAGAGGGCCGAACCGTGACGGCGCGGGACGGGGCAGGGCGGCACTCCCGGCGCAACACGCGGGACAAAATGCCCGTGACGCTTGCGCGGGAGGCCGCGGTCCGGTGGACTACGGCTGTGCAGGGGGACGCTTGGTCCCCCGAACGACACGAGGAGTGATGTGACCGCCGCTGCGGAGGACGAGGCCCGCGCACGGGCCAGTCGGCTCGGGCTCCAGCCCGGGCTCACCGTCCAGGAGATCGGCTACGACCACGACGTGGATGACCTGCTGCGCGTGGGCATCGAGGGAATCGTCGGTGGCGAGCTGGTCGATGAGGACTACGACGATGTCGTCGATGCGGTGGTGATGTGGTGGCGCGACGACGACGGCGACCTTGTCGACGCCCTGATGGACGCCATCGGCCCCCTCACCGATCAGGGTGTGGTCTGGCTCATGACTCCCAAGCCTGGACGTGACGGGCATGTCGAGGCCGAGGACATCGCTGATGCCGCCCCTACGGCGGGCCTGCAGCAGACGAGCACCATCAGCGCCGGGCCGAACTGGCAGGGCACCCGATTGGTGGCACCTCGCGCCAAGCGATAGCGTCGCGGGTCTACGTCAATCACTGACCCAGGAGACCCACATGGCAGTTGAGGTCGGCCAAGCCGCCCCCGAGTTCACCCTCACCAACCAGTACGGCCAGCAGGTGTCGCTGGCCGACTTCCGCGGTGAGAAGAACGTCGTCGTGATGTTCTACCCCTTCGCCTTCACCGGCATGTGCACCGGCGAACTGTGCGCCATCCGCGACCGCTACACCGACTTCGTGAACGACGACACCGTCGTGCTGAGCATCTCGTGCGACGGTCCGCCCTCGCTTCGTGTCTTCTCCGAGCAGGAGGGCCTGACTCACCCGCTGCTCAGTGACTTCTGGCCGCATGGCGCGGTCTCGCGGGCCTACGGTGCGTTCATCGAGGAGAAGGGCATCGCCACCCGCGCCAGCTTCGTCATCGACAAGGACGGCATCGTGCGCTGGGCCGTCGTCAATGGCCCGGGCGAGGCGCGCAGCGCCGACGACTACGCCGCCGCGCTGGCTGAACTGGCCTAGTCACTCACGACAGCATGACGAAGGGCCGGTCCGCGAGGACCGGCCCTTCGTTGCTTGCGTGGGGGATCAGCCCGCTGCGCACCCGGCGGTGTAGAGATCGGCCGGGATGGTCGCGTCGGCGGGAGCCGTCGTCGCGGCCGGATCGCTGCCGCAGACCTTCGACTTGTCCTGCGGGACCCAGAACTGGCCCTCGGCCTGGAAGATGAAGGACGTCGGTGCGCCCTCAGGGGCGTCGTCAGCCGTTGAGCCGGAGCCCAGGATTCCGCTGGCGACGGCCCAGCCGTTGGAGCAGGCCAGGTTGTCGAGGGTGAAGACGTTGTCGGCGCCGAGGGCGATGGCGGCCTCGGTGGCGGCCGCGCCGACGATCTCCTCGGTGCACTCGGTCATGCCGCCGACCATGGACGCGGTCGCGGCGGGGCTGGCGGCATCGCTCGACGTCGAGCCTGACGAACAGGCGGCGAGGGTGGATGCGGCAACGGCGACGAGACCGATGGTCAGGCCGATGCGGGTGGTGCTCTTCATGTAGATCCCTTCAAGCGCCCCCAGCGGGCGCGATTCGGAAGGAAGACTACGGGAGGTAACCGCCTCCCCCTTACGTTGAGCGGCGGGCTATGGGGCTCTCCGGCCGGCCTGGCGCCCCCACACCCCGCCAGTCAACGTGATGGTGGGCCCAGAGGGACTCGAACCCCCGACATCCTCCTTGTAAGGGAGGCGCTCTAGCCAACTGAGCTATAGGCCCGGGGGGAGGCTACCCGAGCCCCAGACGGGCGCGGGTCACGTGGGTAGCCTGACGGCATGTCCACGACAGTCACGGTGCGCGACATCGCTGCGCTCATGGAAGCCCGCTACCCCGCGGGGCTCGCGGCCGACTGGGATGCCGTCGGCCTGGCCTGTGGCGATCCGGACGCATCCGTCACCCGCGTGCTGCTTGCCGTCGATCCGGTGATGGCCGTGGTCGACGAGGCGCTGATGCTGCAGGCCGACCTGATCGTGACGCACCATCCGCTCTTCCTGCACGGCGTGCACTCCGTGGCGGCGCTCGACCACAAAGGCCGGGTCGTTCAGACGCTCATCTCGCATGGCATTGCGCTGTTCAGCGCGCACACCAACGCCGACCATGCCGACCCCGGGGTCTCCGATGCCCTCGCTGACGTGCTGGGACTTGTCGACACCCGACCGCTCGTGCCGGAGTCCTTCGACCCGTCGGTGGGCACCGGGCGCGTCGGCTCGCTGCCAGAAGCGATGACGCTGGGCGCCTTCGCGGATCGCGTCGCGGCTTGTCTCCCGGCTACCCATCACGGGGTGCGTGTTGCGGGCGATGAGCAGGCGATGGTGCAGACCGTGGCCGTCTGCGGGGGAGCCGGGGATGCCTTCCTGGCCGATGCCGCGCTGGCTGCCGATGTCTACGTCACCTCGGATCTTCGTCATCATCGGGCGCAGGATCACCTCGTCGACGGCGGCTGCGCGCTGGTCGATGTCTCGCACTGGGCAAGTGAGTGGCCGTGGCTGCCGGTGGCGGCGGAAGCCTTGCGCACCGACCTCGCGGCCCTCGGCAGTACGGTGGAGGTCCACGTGTCCACGATCCCCACGGATCCATGGACCCGGCACCGAGGGAGCGCCCGCTGAACGCCGAACCCGCCACGCAGCTGCGGCTGCTGGAGCTCCAGGAGCACGACACCCGACTCTCGCAGTTGTCCCACCGCGCGAAGACCCTGCCTGACGCTGCCCGGCTCACCGAGCTGGATGCGCGTCTGGCCAGGCTGCGTGACCAGGTCGTGGCAGCCGAGACGATCGCTGGCGATCTCGAGCTCGATCAGTCGCGGGCGGATACGGATGTCGCTCAGGTTCTCGAGCGGGCCAAGCACGATCGCGAACTCCTGGACTCCGGAGCAATCGGTGACCCCAAGCAGCTCCAGTCGCTCCAGTCCGAGCTGGTCTCGCTGGCTCGCCGCCAGTCCGAGCTCGAGGACATCGAGCTGGAGATCATGGAGCGGGTAGAGGGTGCGCGCGCAGCCGTCGCCCAGTTGACCGAGGAACGTGACGCCGTCGCCGACGAGCGGGCCACCGTGGCCACCAGCGTTCACGAGCAGCATGCCGCGATCGATGCCGAGCGGGTGATCGTGCTGGAGCAGCGCGCGCTCATCGCCACTGACCTGCCCAGCGACCTGCTTGCTCTCTACGACAAGATCTGCGCCGACCACGGTGGTGTCGGTGCGGCTCCGTTGCATCGCGCCACGTGCCAGGGCTGCCGCATGACGCTGCCGCCCACGGAGATCGAAGCACTGCGTGCCGCGCCCCCCGACGCGGTAGTGCGATGCGAGGAGTGCCGACGCATCCTCGTCCGCACGCCCGAGTCCGGGCTCTAGGCGCGGCGCGAGAACCCATGACCCGCTCGCTCATCGTGGAGGCCGACGGCGGCTCCCGCGGAAACCCCGGTCCGGCTGCCTATGGCGCCGTCGTTCGTGATGCCGTCACGGGCGCAGTTCTCGCGGAACTCGCGGAGTACCTCGGCGTGGTCTCGAACAATGTCGCCGAGTATCGCGGGGCCATCGCGGGCCTCGAGCATGCTTTCCAGATCGACCCGCAGGCCACGGTTGAGATGCGCCTGGACTCCAAGCTCATCGTCGAGCAGATGAGCGGACGCTGGCAGATCAAGCACCCGGACATGCGCGACCTCGCTCGCCGCGCACGAGCCGTCTACCCACCCGGGCAGGTCACGTACACGTGGGTGCCGCGCGAGCGCAACAAGCATGCGGACTCGCTCGTCAACGAGATGATCGACGGCGCCCTCGCCGGCAACGATGCGCGGATCGCACGGCTCGACGGCGCCCCGAGCGAGGACGTCACCGCCGAGGACATCGTCGGCAGCATCGACGTCGAGCGCAGCCGTGCGGTCGTCAGCGAGCAGGCAGCGGGCGCACCGGCCCCGAATGTCATGGTCGGCTGGGCCGACCTCGGTGCACCGACCGTTACCGTGCTCGCGCGCCACGGGGCAACAGCGCTCAGCCTGGAGAAGCGCTTCAGCGGTCGCGGAGGCTTCGATGCACCGCTCTCGCCACTGGGCGAGGGGCAGGCGCGTGCCCTCGCTGCGGAGATCGCCCTTCGGGGAGACATCGATCGCATCGTCGCGTCACCGCTGCTGCGCACGCGGCAGACCGCGCAGCATGTTGCCGATCGGGTCGGACTGACCGTCGAGGTCGAGGACGGCTTCGCGGAGTGCGGATTCGGTGAGTGGGACGGTCACACCTTCGCTGACGTGCGCGAGCGCTGGCCCGTTGAACTCGAGGAGTGGCTGGCTTCGACCAGCGTCGCTCCTCCCGGTGGTGAGTCCTTCGAGTCATGCCGCGATCGCGTGCTTTCTGCGCGTCTGCGCGTTGTCGAGCGATTCCCCGGTGAGCGGGTGCTCGTCGTCGCGCACGTCACGCCCATCAAGGTCCTGGTCAGCGAGGCGGTCGGCGCACCGCTGACAAGCGTCTACCGGATGGAACTGCCGCCCTGCTCGCTGAGCACGCTTGCCTGGTTCCCCGACGGCAATGCCTCGATGTTCAGCTTCGCCGAGGCGGCCCACCTGCGTGAGGTCGCGGCACCGCACGGCACCTGAGGGCCCTATCTGTCGACTCCGGTACGTGAGGAGGGCGACAATGGAATGGGTCGCGATAGCGGCTCACTGCGGGGTGTGGTGATGCGTGAGCTTGGGGGGTTCGACGCGCGACGCAGGTTCAGTGCTGCGCTCGCGGCCGCGGGCATGACAGCGGCTCTGCTCATCTCGGCCCCGCCCGCATCCGCCGGCACCTGCCCGGACGGCAGCCCCGTGACCATCAGCGGCACTGTCTACTGCGTCGTCACATTCACCTCCGTTGGCTCGACCACCTGGACGGCACCTTCGGGCGTCACGCAGGTCGAGTACCTCGTCGTTGCGGGCGGTGGTGGGGGCGGTTCATCGCACGGCGGCGGCGGTGGCGCGGGTGGTCTGCGCACGAATGTCGGCGGTACGGCTCTCACGGTTACGCCGGCGACGTCGTACGCCGTGACCGTCGGTGCGGGCGGCGCCGGGGGAGGAACACCAAGGGTGGCCTCGGTGGTGGCTCCGCCTTCGCTGGAGTGACTGCTCTCGGTGGTGGTGGCGGCGGTGCCTACAGCCCTACGGGAACAGTCGTCAATGGGCTTGCTGGTGGATCGGGTGGCGGTGGCGGCGCGTTCACAACGGCCGGAACGGGTGGCGCGGGAACCGCTTCGCAGGGCAGCAGTGGCGGAACGTCGAGTTCCGCCGGCGGCAGCATCGGCGGTGGCGGTGGCGGTGGCGGCGCCTCGGCGGCCGGTTTAACCGGATCCCCTCTTCGCAATGGCGGCAACGGTGGCGCGGGGACGCAGTCGTTCATCCGCGATGCCAGCGGCGAGTACTTCGCGGGTGGTGGCGGTGGGGGTGGCTACCTCTACGCGAACGGTCTACCGTACGACCAATCAAACTCGACTGGGCTTTCGGGAACAGGCGGCATTGGCGGTGGGGGCTCGGGCGGTGCTCTGGCCAGTTTCAGTGCCAGCGACCCCAGGGGTGCTCCCGGAATTGCCGCTACGGCCAACACCGGTGGTGGTGGCGGCGGTGCGAGTGACTTTGCTCCGGGCGGCGGCGCTGGCGGCTCGGGCATCGTGATCATCCGGTACGTCCAGCCCGCGCCGGGGTTCTCTGCATCCACGCCGACGTTCCCGGCTACGACGGTGTCGTTGTCGTCGGAGCCGATTCCGGTGACGGTGACGAATACCGGGAACACGGATCTGACGTTTGCTGCGGGTGGGATCACGGTGTCGGGTGATTTCGCGATCGGGACGGATTCGTGCAGCGGGTCGTCGGTTGCGTCTGCATGGAGCTGCGCGGTGGCGGTGAGGTTCTCCCCGACGGCGTCGGGCACGCGGACGGGGACGTTGACGTTCGCGAGCAATGCGGCGTCGAGTCCGAACACAGTGGCGTTGAGCGGTACGGGCACGGCGCCGGGGTTCTCTGCATCCACGCCGACGTTCCCGGCTACGACGGTGTCGTCGTCGTCGGAGCCGATTCCGGTGACGGTGACGAATACCGGGAGCACGGATCTGACGTTTGCTGCGGGTGGGATCACGGTGTCGGGTGATTTCGCGATCGGGACGGATTCGTGCAGTGGTCGTTCGGTTGCGTCTGCATGGAGCTGCGCGGTGGCGGTGACGTTCACCCCGACGGCGTCGGGCACGCGGACGGGCACGCTGACGTTCGCGAGCAATGCGGCATCGAGTCCGAACACCGTGAGCCTGAGCGGCACCGGTACGCCGGCCAGCGGTGGGGGAGGAGGAACGGGTGGCTCGACTGCAGTTCCGATCCCAACGACAGTGCCCGTGCCGACGGCCGCTCACACGGTGAGCCTCGACGTCGTGACCGCTCAGGAGGGCCTGCGGCCGGGTGAGTCCGTCGTCATCGTGGGTGGCCAGTCGGTCACGGTGGAGGTCCGCGCGAATCCCGCGAGCACAGCACTCGTCGTCGCCGGCACGGGCTGGACGGTGGATGTCGCGGGACGGTTGGCCGATGGGGCACCTGCTCCACTCGGGCCAGCCAATTCACTGCGTCTGGCCCCAGGCGGAACGCTGGCAACGAGCGGCAGCGGTTTCCAGTCGTTCACCGAGGTCCGGATCTACCTGATGTCCACTCCGGTGCTGCTCGACACCCTGATGACCGACGCGACTGGCACCTTCGCCGGCACCGTCCCGGTCCCCGCCGACGCGGTGGTCGGTGCGCATACCGCCCAGGTGAACGGATTCACGCCGGGCGGCTCCGTGCGATCGGTGAGCCTCGGTGTCGAGGTCCTCGCGTCGACCACCGAGCACCGCATCGGAACTCGCGTTCACTTCTGGTACCGCTCCACGGACCTGACCCCCACGGCCAGACGGAAGTTGCAGTCACTTGTCCACCAGGTGCCGAGCGCTCTGCTCCCGCAGTCCATCGTGGTCGGTGTCGTGCGCGGACCGAGTGCCGCGGCGACCGATCAGGCGCTCGCACAGACACGGGCGCGAGTCGTTGCACGGTATCTGCGCCACATCGGGCTTGCGGGGCCGATCACGGTGACCACGAAACCGTTCGCGGTGCACGACACGGCGGCCGCGCGCCGCGTCAACGTGATCATCAGCTTCGCGGACTAGGAGTCAGGGCTCGTCGACGATCACGTCGAGGTGAGTGCCGATGACGGATGTCCCGGCCTCCTCGACCTGGAAGTCCAGCTTCTGCAATGCCCGCAGCAGGGCAGCCGGAGTGCGCGGCGTCAGCGTGGACTCCAGTAGGGCGCGCAGGAGTCGCCCCTTGGTCGCCTTGTTGTGATGGCTGACGACCGTGCGGCGTCCGTTCCTCTCCTGCAGCACGCGCACGCTCACGGCGCGGTCTGCTGCCGACGGGGGGATGGGGCCGAGTGATACGTAGGTTCCGGACCGCAGGTCGACGATGAGGCCGGGGGTCTCTGCAAGGACAGCAGACACCGGTGCCTTCCAGGCCGCTGCGAGTGTCCCGATCCCGGGCAGAGTGACGGATCCGCTGAGTCGGTAGGCCGGGATCAGGTCGTTGGGACGCAGCAGACCCCACAGCGCTGACGAAATGGCCACGTGCTCGCGCGCCCTCTTCCGTGCCCGGGCGCTCAGGGTCGGGTAGTCGAGGGCATCGAACAGCACTCCCGTGTAGACACCGATGGCCGGACCGCAGGGCTCGCGCTTCAGGTCGGCATTGCGGCCGACATCGTCGCTCTGCTTCGGCCCGAGCCCCAGCAGGGTCGCCGCGTGATCGGGGTCAGAGCGGCACTGGCGAATCAACTCGGCCAGGACAGTGGTGCGCGTCTTCGTGAGTTCCGGGAATGACAGCGCAGCGAGGTCGAGGACGGGTCCTGACGAGGGTGGAGTCTTTCCCTCGCTCGGTGGGAGCAGGATGAGCACATTGCGCAGGCTAGCGAAGGGTTGGAACGTGGCTGATTCGGGAAACCTCGGGCACTGGGAGGACCTGGCCGCCTTCCACGGCACAGGTAACGATTCCTACTACGACATCCCGGCGCTTGTGAGCGGTGAGATGTCGTTGCGGACGGTCGAGGCTGATGCGGTCGCGATCGCCACGCGCGGCCTTGGCGTCGATGGGATGGCGATCGCTCACGTGCAGTCGCACATCGGCATCGACTCCATCCACCTGGCTCGCCTGGGTGCACGTGTCACGGCATTCGACTTCTCGCCCACCGCGCTGGAGCGACTGCGCGAGCTCGCGGGCCTGTGCGGGGTTGAGGTGCGGACGGTGCTGGCCGACTCGCAGGAGATCGCGTCGCCCGCGTTCGCAGAGTTCCATGGCACCTTCGACGTGGTCTACGCAACCATCGGCGTGGTCAGCTGGATCGCCGACCTGGGGGCCTGGATGCGTGGTGCCGCGGCGCTGCTGAAGCCGGGTGGCCGGCTCGTCCTGCTCGAACTCCATCCGCTGGTATGCATGCCGGAGACCGTCGACCCGCTGGTCATGGACTTCCCGTATGCCAACACCGGCCTGCGCCACTACGAGGGAACCGGCTCGTATGCCAATCCCGAGGCTGACCTCACGTGGTCGATCGACCAGTTCGGCTGGTCCATCGGCGAGACCGTCAACACGGCCATCGATGCCGGCCTGAGCATCGTCAGGCTGATCGAGCACGTGGAGTCACCCTTCGACCCGCGCGGGGACATCCTCGTCCAGGAGGAGGACGGCATGTTCCGCCTGCGGATCGGTACGGGAGCCGACGGGGCCCCGGCCGAGCCACTGCCCGTGCTGTTCACTCTGGTGGCCGAGCGGCCTGCGGTAACCTGACCGCGGACGAGCCAGCCGGGTGATCGCGGCACGCGCAAGCGGGTCGAGGAAAGTCCGGACTCCACAGGGCAGGGTGGTGGGTAACGCCCACCCGGGGTGACCCGCGGGAAAGTGCCACAGAGAACAGACCGCCAGGCAACTGGTAAGGGTGAAACGGTGGTGTAAGAGACCACCAGCGCATGGGGTGACTCATGCGGCTCGGTAAACCCCACCCGGAGCAAGGTCAAAAGGGCCGCAAGGCCTGTGCAGACGAGCGGCCCGCTCGATGTCTGCAGGTAGACCGCACCAGGCCGCTGGCAACAGCGGTCGCAGATGGATGATCACCGGTCAGCTTCGGCTGATCACAGAATCCGGCTTACAGGCTGGCTCGTCCCCCGCCCGGTTGGCCGACGAACGTCAGGCCGCGCCGCCGGCCTTGCGGCGCTTGTAGAACAGGGTCTGCATGGCCAGGATCCGGCGGTGCTCCGCCTCGAACTCGGCGAGGGTCTCGAGCGCGTCGATCTCCTCATCGGTGAACGACTCGAAGGGTGCATCCTCAGGGTTTGCGGTGGTGACATCCCTGAGGCGACCGGGTTCCGGCTCCATGGCGTTGACGCTAACACCGCAATGACGGCACCCGTGGGAGCCAGTCACGTGTCGCGCGGCGGTCAGTTCTGCTCGATGGCGGCGAGGTGCTCGGCCACCACCTGGCAGGCCGACCCCAGGGCGGCGAACTGCGCCGGGGTCAACTGGTCGACGAGATGGTCGCGCACGCTCTGCACGTGATCCGGAGCCGACTCGACGAGGGTGCGGTAGCCCGAGTCCGTGAGAGCGGCGAAGGCCCCGCGCTTGTCATCGGCACATGAACGCCGCTCGACGAGCCCGGCCTTCTCCATGCGGTCGATCTGGTGGGAGAGCCGACTGCGCGAGGAGAGGGTGACCTCGGCGAGCTCGCTCATCCGCATCTGCCGGTCGGAGTTCTCGGAGAGCCGGACGAGGATCTCGTAGTCGGCCATGGTGAGCCCGTGCTGGGCCTGCATCTCACGGGTCAGCCGATCGTGGAGCAGGAGCGAGGCAGCCAGCCATGCGCGCCAGCTGCGCTGCTCGTCTTCGCTCAGCCACTGGGTCATAACGGAAGTGTAGCCGATGTAGTTGAAAACCGGACTTTTTGAGCGGTCAGGCGTCGAGATCCCAGACGCGAACGCCGCCGAGGATGCCGGAAGTGTTGGGCACGATCTCGCCCTTCCCGCCGATATCGGCGGGGGACAGGTGCTTGGCGTTGCCGCCGCCGACGTAGATGCGATCGAAGAACAGCATGTCGTCGAATGCGGCGATGGCCCTGCGGACGCGCTTGATCCAGCGATCGTTGCCGATCTCCTTGCGCTGCGCATTGCCGAGGGAGATGTCGAAGGAGAGGCCATCCTTGAAGGGGCCGTGCGAGAGCTCAAGGTGGGGGAGTAGCGCACCCTCGTTGAACAGCGCCGTGCCGACGCCGGTGCCCAGGGTCATGACGAACTCGAGTCCGGTCCCGCTCGCGACAGCGCAGCCCTGCATGTCGGCATCGTTGACGACCTTCGTGGGCAGCTGGAATGACTGGGCAAGGGCATGGGCCAGGTCGAAGCCGTGCCACGCCTCAGCCAGATCGCGGTCGCGGTCGCCGCCGTACTCCGCACGCGACAGTGACGGGACCTCGATGACGTGCCCGTGCCGAACCAGGCCGGGGAAGCCGACAGAGACGCGATGCACGCCGAGCATCGGGCGAACCAGATCGACAACCGTTTCTACGAGGTGATCGGGCGGGCACGGATAAGGCGTGTCGACGCGAACGCGTTCGGTGGTCATGATGCCTTGCGCATTGACGATCGATGCCTTGCAGCCGCTGCCGCCGATGTCGATCGAGAGGGTGAGGACGTCGGGAGGCCAGATCGTGTCGGTCTTCGCACTCGTCATCGGGGCGTCCCTTCATCGGCGCTGGTAGGCAGGGTGAGGATCTCGCAGCCGACGTCGGTCACGAGCAGCGTGTGCTCGAACTGCGCAGTCCACCGGCGGTCCTTGGTGACGACGGTCCACGTGTCGTCCCAGATGTCGTAGTCGTAGGTGCCGAGGGTGATCATCGGCTCGATCGTGAAGGTCATCCCCGTCTCCATCTGAGTCTGCATGCTCGGGTCGTCGTAATGCGGGATGACGAGACCGGTGTGGAAGGACGTACCGATCCCGTGCCCGGTGAAGTCACGGACAACTCCGTAGCCGAATCGACGGGCGTAACTCTCGATGACGCGACCGATGACGCTGATCGAGCGACCGGGAGCCACCGCCTTGATCGCCCGGCGCGTCGCCTCCTCGGTGCGCTCGACAAGGAGGCGGACATCCTCGTCAACATCGCCGACGAGGAACGTGGCATTCGTATCGCCGTGCACGCCGCCGATGAACGCGGTGATGTCGATATTGCAGATGTCGCCATCGAGCAGGATCGTGGAGTCGGGGATGCCGTGGCAGATGACCTCGTTCAGCGAGGTGCACAGGGACTTCGGAAAGCCCCGGTACCCGAGAGTCGACGGGTACGCAGCGTGGTCGCAGAGGTACTCGTGGCCGACGCGGTCGAGTTCCTCGGTAGTGACCCCGGGACGGATCGCACGACCCACCTCTGCAAGTGCATCGGCGGCGATACGGCCGGCGATGCGCATGGCCGCGATCGTCTCGGCGTCCTTGCGTTCAGGCCCGTCGTAGGGCGTGGGTGCTGGCCTGCCGACGTACTCCGGTCGCGGAATGGCGTTGGGGACGGAGCGCATCGCGGAGATGATCCCGGGCGAGAGGGGTTCGCGCTGGGC
>CAJAKT010000145.1 GCA_903940375.1 uncultured bacterium
CACGGCGCTGGTGTTCAAGTTCGACACCTGGGGAGAGATCACCTGGACGATCCCCGTGCTGGTCATCGTGGGCGGCCTGATCGGCTCCGTGGTCGCTTCAACCTTGAACCACGGAATCTCTCAACGACTGCTTGAGCGCTCGTTCGCCGTCCTGCTCGTGATCCTTGCCGTCTGGATGGCGATCGAGACCATCTTCCTCGGCCACTAGAGGGTGAGTCGTTCATGACCGTGCGCGCAACCCGACTGGACGAACTGATCGAGCAGGCGTCGAGGGATCTGCAGGATGCAGCTGGTGGAGTTGCGCTGTGCGCGATCACGCGCTCAGGTGGGTCGGCGCCGGCAGTCAAGTACTACGAGGGTCGCTGGGCCGCGTTGTCCGAGCTTCGCCGGGTGGGAGATGCGCCAGGCTCCTCCGGTGTCGCCGTACGCGACCGCTGGGCTGGCGATCTGGGGCTACTCACGGAGCGCGGGGCAGATGCCAACTGGATCGCCTACGCCAATGGTGGCGTGGATGCGCTGACGGAGTACGTCGGCGACTGACGTCTAGTCAGCCGCCGAAGAGCCGGCCGAAGAAGCCACCCTTCTTGGCCGCCGCCTTCTCAGCCGCGGTGCACGAGCAGCGCTCGTTCTTCGGAACCCCGCGCAGGACCTCGTTCTTGTGCTGGCCACATCCGGCCCACGTCTTCTTCTTGCAGACGCGGCAGGTGGTCTGATGGCACATGGAGGTCCCTCTCGGTCGTCGGCGCCGGGCGGCACGCGCTGAGGTGACTATACCCCTAGGGGTATTACTTTGCCAGCGGCGCAGGCGGGGCAACCCTGTCCGTGGGTGCGTCGGTAGACCGTGGCGGCCCACTCGTGACCACATGACGCGCAGCGCCACGGCAGGCGGGCACTTGAGCCCGTCCGGTAGCAACGGGGATCCCAACCGTCAGCCTCGTCGGCGATGTCTGCGCGTAACTCGGCCAGGGAGAGCCCCGGAGGCGGCACCTGGCGCGCACGGCCCCCGGCCCCCTTCGCGCACACCGGGCACCCGGAGCCCTTGGCCCGGTTGGCGATCGCTGCCTGCCAGACATGACCACGTGGTCCACGCCACCAGACCTTCTCCTTGCTGCCATGCGTGAGGCGGGTCGGGTCGTAGGGCGGCAGCAGTTCGCCGGCGATGCCGGGATGCGTGACGGCCAACGGTGGGTGGCTGTTGCGATGGCAGGTGGGGCAGGCCGCAAACCCACGGATGCGGTTGCGGATCTCCGTCGCCCACGACGTCCCGCAGTCGGCGCATCGCCAGGGCAGGTTCGCGCGTGAACCGGGGCGGTACGTCGAGGGGTCCCAGCCGTCGGCCTCATCAGCCAGATCAGGTCGAGCGGCGGCCAGGGAACCGTCGAGTGCCTCGCGCGACATGACGGGCATCGACTAGCTGGGACTGCGAACTGGGCGCCGAAGGAGGAGCCGAGCGGTGCGGACCGCGATGTACAACCAGAGCAGGGCAAGAACGATCGTCGCCAGCAGGCCCAGGACCTGGACCAGCCACACCTCCGTCGCCACTCCGACCGCCGCAATCGACAGTGACATCGCACCGACGGGGAACACGAACCCCCACCAGCCCGGGTGCAGCGGCACGCCACCGCTCTGGCGCATGCGGTGGAGTTCGAGTCCGGCGAACCCGGCCCACCACAGGCCGAAGCCGATACCCATGGCAGCAACAACCACACCAGCCGTTGCGCCACTGAAGCCCGGAACGCCCGCCTCGGTCGCTGACTGGAGAAGTCGTAGCAGGGCCAGACCGATCATCCCTGCGGGTGCGAGGGGGATCCACAAGGATGCGGCCATCGCCGCGGGCATTGGCTCGCGCAGGGCCAGCCGGGCGATGAGCAGCGTCAGGACGGCGATGAACAGCAGTGCCCCGATGCCGTAGAACGCGAAACCCGCCAGCGTCAGGCCGGCCGCGGCCTGCGGATTGGCGACGATCAGCGGCGCGATCGCAAGCGGGACCAGCAGGTTCATCACCGGGGGGATCAGCCAGCCGCCATTGACGGCCTCGAGGTCGATCGCTCCTCGCAGCATCGCTGCGGACCAGGTGATTCCGAGGGCCACGGCGATAACGAGTCCGACGACGAGCAGGGTGCCGTCGATCCAGAGGGCAGCGCCGCTCGGCAGCAGGCTCGGGCCGATGCGCCCCCAGGCGACCGCGAGAACGAGCAGTCCGGCGGGCAGGGTGGCGAGCATCGCACCGTGGCCGGGGTCGGAGATCTCGGCCCGCAGGGCCTCCCTGTTGCCGACCCGACTCACGTAGCGCGGCAGGAGCACCACCGCGAGCGCACTTGCGAGCAGCAGGAAGCCGGCGGCTACGGGGTCCAGCCAGCCGACCTGCCAGGTGGTGGCCTGACCGGCTATCGCAAGGGCCAGCGCACCGGTTCCCATCACCGAGCCGAACCACGCGGGATGCCGGTGTGGGTCCATGGGTGCCATCTGCCTCAGTCCTTTGGAATCAAATACCCCTAGGGGTATGCTAACGCCTCATGTGGTCCGCATGCGCGTCGATGACGACGTGGTCCCGCACCAGGTGGCTCGTCGCCGTGCTCGGCGGACTCATCATCGCCGTGCTCGTCGCCCTGCCGACAGCCGTCATCCCGAACCCCGTCTTCGGCCGCAGTATCGCGGTGACCTGGTGGTCCTACCCCGTGGTCGTCGTGACCGCGATCCTCGGCGGACTCCTCGTCGCGACGTATGTGCGTACCGGGGAACCGTCCGCGGCCGTGCCCAACGAGGACGAGATCGACGGGGCGACCAAGCTCGGCATGGCCGGCACCCTGGTCACCTTCTTCGCGGTCGGCTGCCCGGTATGCAACAAACTCATCCTGCTCGCGCTCGGTGCCTCGGGCGCGGTCACCTGGTTCGCGCCATTCCAGCCCTTCCTTGCCGTCGCATCCGTCGCACTGATGGCGGTCGCCCTGCGAATCCGGCTTCGCAACGAGACGTCCTGCTCCATCTGATCAACAGTCACATCGCGCACGCTGAGAGGAATTCGCATGAAGGCCGTCGTCGTCGGTGGAGTCGCCGGAGGCATGTCCGCAGCGGCACGTCTGCGCAGGCTCGACGAGCAGGCAGACATCGTGGTTCTGGAGCGCGACGACTACGTATCGTTCGCAAACTGCGGCCTGCCGTACCACATTGGCGGGGACATCACCGAGAGTGATGCGCTGCTGCTGCAGACGCCGCTCAG
>CAJAKT010000146.1 GCA_903940375.1 uncultured bacterium
CCGAGGGACGAGGCCGTCAGGCCCTTCCCGAGCGAGGAGGCGACGCCTCCGGTGACAAACACATGCTTCGTCGTCGTCTTCTCCACGGACAGCCAGACTATCAGCGAATCCGCGCGCGCTTTGCGCCGGACGCGCGCACGGATTTCCCTGAGCCGGCACGATCGTCCTCCGCGAGGGCCAGCAGCTCCGCCGCATGCTCGGCACCGGAGACCGAGTCCTCCAGCCCGGACAGCATGCGGACGAGCTCACGGACCCGGTCAGGACCCTCGACCGCGCGCACGCTCGCGGCGGTGACATGCCCCCCACTGTCCTTTGTCACCACCACATGGCGGTCGGCAAAGGCCGCCACCTGGGGCAGGTGGGTCACGACGATGACCTGAGCGGACCGGGCGAGCCGGGCCAGCCGCCGACCCACTTCCACCGCGACCTTCCCCCCGATCCCGGCATCAACCTCGTCGAACACGAAGGTCGGGATGCTGTTGACCCCGGCGAGCACCACCTCGATGGCGAGCATGATGCGGGACAGCTCACCACCCGATGCGCCCTTGCCCAGTGGCCGCGGGTCGCTGCCCGAGTGAGGGGTCAGCACCATGGCCACCGTGTCAGCGCCCTCCGTGGTGAACTGCTCGGGATCGGCGGCCGTGTGCACCTCGACGGCGATGATGGCGTCTGCCATGGCCAGGTCATGGAGCTCCGCGGTGACCGCCGTGCCGAACTGGCGGGCGGCATCGACCCGCGCTGAGGTGAGGGCTCCGGCGCCCTCGACAACACGGCTCTCCAGCGCCGCCACCTCTGCGGTCAGCTCAGAGATCCGGTCGTCGGCACCGTCGGCCGCCGTCACCGTCTCGTCGGCCGCAGCCCACCAGGCCAGGACATCGTCGAGTTCAGGTCCGTACCGCCGCTTCAGCCCGCTGATGAGCTGCCGGCGATCCTCCACTTCCGTCTGCCGATGCGGGTCCGCATCGACGTCGCGGGCGTACTGGGCCAGCTCGCCCGCCGTAAGCGCGACCGCCTCCGCGAGGGCATCGACCTGGGCGAGGACCGGGGCCAGGGTGGCATCAAGCGCATGGGCCCGATCGAGGGAGCGTCGGGCACGGGCCAGCAGGTCCGCGACGCTGGCGCCCTCCGACCCGTCACCTCCCGCCAGCTCGGCATGCGCGGATCCGACTTCCGCGAGCAGGTCAGTGGCATGTGCCAGCACACCCGCTTGCGCCTTGAGCGCGGCGTCCTCGCCGGGCACGGGCGAGACGGCCGCAATCTCCTCGATCCCGTGCCGGAGCAGCGCTGCCTCCCGCTCGCGATCCTGGCGATGCACCACGAGCTCGCGGAGGTCGCGCTCAGCCGAGCGCCACGCGCCGAAGTCCTCCGCGTAGCGGTCTCGGATCGCCACGAAGTCCGGACCGGCGAACAGGTCGAGGAGCTCGCGCTGACGGCGCGGCTCACGCAGCAGCAGCTGGTCGGCCTGGCCATGAACGGCGATCAGCTGCTCGCAGACCTCGGCCAGCGTTCCGGCCGGGACTGAGCGACCGCATGCGAAGGCCCGACTGCGGCCACCGGCGGCCACGGAACGGCCCAGGAGCAGAAGCAGCTCGTCGCCGTCCGGCTCCGGCTCAGCTCCCGCCTCCGCCAGCCGGGCAAGGACCGGACCGGCATCAGCTGGGGACAGCAGCCACACGCCGTCGACATCCGCGTGGTCGGCTCCGGATCGAACCTGCCCGGCATCGGCCTTCTGCCCGGTGATCAGTCCCAGACCCGACAGCACCATCGTCTTGCCGGCACCGGTCTCACCGGTGAGCACCGTGAACCCCGGCGCGAAGGGGACGACGGCCTCGTCGATGACCCCGAGCGACCGGATCCGCAGTTCCTGGATCATCCGCCCTCCGGGCTGCGCGAGCGCCAGCCGCTGACGGGCAGCTCGAACTTGGCGACCAGCCGGTCGGTGAAGGGGGCCATGGCCAGGCGTGCGAACCGGATCGGCCGCGGATCCTGCCGGACTTCGACGCGACTTCCGGCGGCGACATCCACGATGCGGCGGCCGTCCGCGGAGAGCACGGCCAGTGAATGCTCGTCGATATCGAAGGCGACGACGCTCGTCGGCGACACCACCAGCGGACGGGCGAACAGTGCATGGGCGCTCAGCGGCACGACCAGCATCGCGGAGACCTCCGGCCAGACGACCGGACCCCCTGCTGAGAAGGCGTAGGCAGTCGACCCCGTTGGCGTGGCGCACACGACTCCGTCGCATCCCCAGCGGGACAGCGGGCGACCGTCGACCTCGACCATGACGTCGATCATCCGCTCGCGCGCCCGCTTCTCCATCGCCATCTCGTTCAGCGCCCACGTCGAGTGGACCACTTCTCCCCCGACGAGCAGCCGAATGTCGAGCGTCATGCGCTCTTCCACCACCCAGCGGCGATGAAGGATCGCGGTCACGACCGCGGTGAGGTCCTCCGGCTCCGACTCCGCGAGGAATCCGACGTGGCCCAGGTTCACCCCGAACAGCGGCGCCTCACTCGCACGGGCACGCTCCGCAGCCCGCAGGACGGTGCCATCGCCACCGAGGACGACCACGACGTCCGCGCCATCGGCTGCATGCTCGTCGGAATCGACAACGAGCACACCGGGCGCGAGGCTCGTATCGTCGTGGGCGGCCAGGGCATCACGATCCTCGTCCGTGACCACGACCTCCACCCCCGCGCTCGCGAGGGCCTCGACAACAGATGCCAGCACCGCACGCGCCCGGGAGCTACGTGGGTTCACCACGAGCAGCACGCGCCGCGTTGCAGCGTTGTCGGTCATTGCGGTCCCTCCGTCACGGCTCGAGCGATGGCACGGTGCAAGGTGTCGTCGGACAGCCCGACGTGACCGTCCACCCCCATCCTGCCTGCTGTGCGTCCCAGCCAGAGGAAGTACTCGACGTTTCCGCTCGGTCCCGGCAACGGGCTCGGGGCGACATCGACCACGGTGAGGCCGAGATCGATTCCCGCCCGGGCAACGCCGAGGACGGCCGAGGTCCGTAGTGCCGGGTCGCGGACCACCCCATCACCAACCGCGGCGCGACCAACCTCGAACTGGGGCTTGACCATGAGGACGAAGTCCGCGTCCGGCGTCGTGACCTCCGCGAGCGCCGGCAGCACGAGCTCGAGCGGAATGAAGGACAGGTCGGCGACGACAAGGGACGGCCGCCAGGGCAGGTCGGCAACGGTGATGGAGCGGACATTGGTGCGTTCGATAACGGTCACGCGCGGGTCGGTGCGCAGCGGCCAGGCCAGCTGCCCGTACCCGACATCGACAGCCAGCACGCGCGCAGCGCCTCGCTGCAGCAGGACCTGGGTGAAGCCCCCCGTGGATGCGCCGGCGTCCAGGCAGTCGCGCCCCTCGACGGCAACCCCGGCGAAGGCGTCAAGTGCACCGATGAGCTTGTGCGCGCCTCTGGACACATACCCGTCGGCCGCTTCACCCTCGGAGACCACGATCGGATCGGCCTCCTCGACCTGAGTCGCCGACTTGGTCGCCACGCCGCCCCGCACACGCACCGAGCCAGCATCGATCAGCTCACGGGCATGCTCACGGGATCTCGCCAGGCCGCGACGGACGAGCTCGGCGTCGAGCCGTCGACGGGCCACGATGCCCTCCCGTGCGTCAGGCTCCGGACGGAGCGTCGAGATCAGTCAGGGTGGCGCGGAGCTGCTGATGGACCTCGTCGAACACCGCAGCATGCTGGTTGACATCGTCGGGATCCAACTGCGCGAGGAGATCAAGCGCGGCGTCGACGCGGTGCTCGCCCGTGGGTTCCCACACGGCCAGGACGAGGTCCTGGTCCTGTACCTCCTCGAGGAGCAGTACCTCATCGTCCTCGAGCACGGACTCGGCCTCGATGGCGTCGGATGCGCCAGGCTGCTCGCTCATGCGCCGGCCGACTCATCAACGATGATCTTCTTCTTTTTCTTCTTCACCGGCTCCTCGGCGACAGCGGCTGGTGCTTCCACCTCGTCGACCGGAACCTCCGCAGGGACGACCGTCGGCTCTGGCTGCGCGGGATACGTCTGCGCGGGATACGTCTGCGCGGGATAGGCAGGTGCGGCCGCCGCGGCAGCCGTCGCGGCCTCGAGATCGGCCAGCTGCTTCTCGAGGCGCTGTACATGGCGGCGCAGCGCTGCGAGCTCGTCCTCGCGGACGAACCCCATCCGGCCGACCGCGCGGTCGACCTCGGCGCGGATCATCCCGACCAGCATCTCCCGGTTGTTGCGGCTCGTGCTGACGAGATCATCGGCCAGCTCTTGCACCTGACCCATCATCTCTGGCGCCGGCATCGCCTTCGCCGACAGCGACATCCCCTGGGACAGCAGACTGGCCACGACCTCCTTGGCCTTCGCGGTGGTCGCCTCCGTCAGCCCTGAGGCCATCTGGAGGTAGCTACGCAGGTCATCCAGCACGATCCGCTCCTTCGTGTCACTGCCCGACGAGCATGTCCCCGTGGCAGGCCAACCGTACCGGCACCGACCCCCTCAGCCGAGTGCGGCAGCCAGCCGGGCGAGCGCGTCGTCGCAGTCAAGGGTCCGGCCATCATCGGTGCTCGTCCAGGCGAGCGCGGCAGCGGCTCGAACGGCATCCCACGGGTCGGTGCCGACGGCGATGTCGAGATGCTCGTCATCGCGGCGGGCTACCGCGCCCCCGCACCGTGCCTCGTCGGGGCCGATCTCGATGGTCGGGTACGGCGCATGCAGAACTCGAAGGTCGGCGCCGAGGTAGGCCGGCCGCTCCTCTGGGATCGCCGACAGCAGCTCTGCGAGCGTCGTGACGCCCGTGAAGACAAGAAGGCTGGGGATGCCGACGCGTGATCCGGCGGCAATGTCGGTGTCGAGTCGATCACCGATCATGAGCGGACGCGTCGCGCCGGTCCGGGCAATGGCTGCGAGCAGGAGCGGTGGTTCGGGCTTGCCCGCGACTGCATCCGGTCCGCGCCCTACCGTCTCGGCGACGACCCGGACGAGGGCACCATTCCCGGGCGCGATGCCGCCAGCAGCGGGGAAGGTCAGGTCCGGGTTGGTGGCGATCCACGGAAGGCCGCTGCGTACGGCGAAGGTGGCCTCGGCCAGGTCTCGCCAGGAGATGTCCGGCGAGAACCCCTGCATCACCGCCGCCGGTCCGTCAGCAAGCGTGCGAACCGGCACGTACCCCCCATCGACAAGGGCTTCATCGATTCCTGATCCGCCGATGACGAGCACGCGCGCACCGTCGGGCACGTAGCCCGGCAGCAGCGTGACGGCCGCCTGCGGGGAGGTGATGACGTCATCGACATCCGCCACGACCCCGATCTCAACGAGGTGTGTCACCACGGACTGCCCCGAGCGCGACGCGTTGTTCGTCACGAAGCTGCAGGCCATCCCCGCAGCACGTGCAGCAGCGATGGATTCGGCAGCGTGCGGCACGGCCGCCGGACCGACGTAGACCACCCCGTCGAGATCGAACAGGAGGGCATCGAAACCCGCCATCAGGGGCTTCCCGCCCATGGGATGCGCCTGGCTCATACCTGGATGGGTCCTTCCAGCGGAAGCCCGGTCTCAGCGCGCGCCCTCAGCGTGGCCTTCACCTGCGCGAGTGCCGTCCCGTATTCCGAACGCTGCGGGCGCATGACAAAGGCCATGGCCAGGTGATCGCGAGCGGTGGGGAAACGCTGCAGCCGCCACAGCGACATGCCGAGGCCGTAGTGCGCGTAGTCCTCCGCCGGGCTGCGCTCCACGAGCTCGGTGAACGCCTCGGCCGCCTGCTCGTACCGCTTGCTGTCGAACAGTGCCCGTGCATGCGCCTCGAGCACGGATGTCGAATGCGGATCGATTTCACGTAGCCGGGCCAGGAGCACGGCCGCCGCATCGGGACTCCCGGTCTCGAGCAGCTCGATCGCCCGCCGGTACCAGTCGTAGGCGCTGCCGTCCGGGTCGTCGGTCACGACGACATGCTCGCACGAATCAGCCTCCTGCCTGAAGTCGGCTCACCTCGACTTCCATGGCACTGCCGAGGCCGGTCCCCGAGCGCCAGAAGCGACGACGCAGAGTTCCCTCGGCGACAACCCATTGGCCGGGCTCAAGGCAGGCAAGCCGCCGAATGACGCTGGCGCGGAAGGCCTGGCAGGCGATGGCATCGACCTTGACTGCGCTCGCCGTCGATCCGGCAGCACGGCTCCGCGGACCCGCCGCGCGATCGACGACGATGGTGAAGACGGTCAGGGTGTCGCCGCTGGGCAGCGTCCGCTCCTCGACGCGCGAGCCCAATCGCCCGACGATCTCGACGTGGGCTGATGAACGTTCCGTTGCAGGTGTCATGAAGGGATCGTCAACCGACCGCGACCGGATCGGGCGGTCGATCGGACAGCTGTGGAAACCCGACCGACGACAGCCGGCAGTTGGGGACGAGGCAGCCCCGAACAGCCATCCTGAACAGCCATACTGTGCGCGTGGCGGAGATCATCGAAAACCTGGGCAACGACGTCTTCCATGTGGACACCCGGATGGGCGGCTACGAAGGCATCACATCCGGCTACCTCATCCGCGGCAGCCGGCCGTGTCTGGTCGAAACGGGAACGGCACGCTCCGCTGATCTCGTGGTCCGCGCACTCGCCGAACTCGGCGTCGAGGCCAACGACCTGGCCACCATCGTGGTCACGCACATCCACCTTGACCATGCCGGCGGTGTCGGTGACATTGCCGCCGCCTTCCCCAATGCCCAGGTCGTCGTGCACGAGCGGGGTGCGCGTCATCTGGCCGACCCCGCGAAGCTCATGGCAAGCGCCCACCGCGTCTTCGGTCCCGACATGGACCGGCTCTTCGGTGACCTCCTCCCCGTTCCGCAGGAGCGACTGGTCACGCTGGGCGAGGTCGGCTCAATCGATCTGGGCGACGGCCGGCGTCTGGATGCGTTCCACAACCCGGGCCACGCGTCGCATCACGTGGGGTTACTCGACTCCGAGACGGGCGACCTCTATACGGGCGATGCGGCAGGCGTCTATGTTCCCGAGACGGCAGACGTCCGCCCTGCCACTCCCCCGCCAGACTTTGACCTCAACCTGACCCTGTCATCGCTGCAGCGAATGAAGGACACCGGCGCAAACCGCCTGCTGTTCAGCCACTTCGGGCCCGTCACGGACGTGGCGGACACCCTTGAGCGATCCGAAGCGGAGCTGCGCTACTGGGTCGAAGTCGTCGAATCCGTCTACGCCGTCGAGCCGAATCTCGACCATGCGATCGCGCTGGTCCGCGAGAAGGACCGCGAACGCCATCCGGTGTTCTACGAGGACGAGGCCCGCGTGCTCAAGTTCGACGAGCTCTCCGGCGTCGGGGCAAACGTGCACGGCATCGTGCGCTGGCTCGACAACCGCGGCACGGACTGACCGTCAGCCAGCAGACCCCTCATCGGATGACTCGTCCTCGAACTCCTCCTCGGTGAAGGCCAGCCCCGCGAGTTCCTCAACGCGCTCCTCTGCGTCGGTCACGCCCTCGATGTCCGACACTGAGGCCTTGCGCATCCACTCATGGGCCTCGTCGATCCGACCAGCCTGCTCAAGCAGATCGGCATAGGCATACTGCAGCCGAGCTCGCGGACCGCCCTTGGGCAGCTTGGTCAGCTCGGGGATCTGCAGCACGACGAGTGCTGCATCGACCTGGCCCAGATCCGCACGAGCACCCGCGGCAACCAGAGTCAGCTCAACCCGCGTGGCCGGGTCGACCTTGCGCTGGTCGACCTCCTTGATCAGCTCGAGCGCCCGCTGCGGCCTACCCATGCCACGCTCGCAGTCGGCCAGCATCGGCACGTACTCGTCTGAGCCTGTCATCCGACGGACCGTACGCAGTTCCGCGATTGCCTCGGCATAGTCGCCGGCCAGGTACGCCGCGATTCCCGCGGCCTCCCGCACGGGGGCCACTCGACCGGCACGCCGTTTGGCCGCCGCAATGTGTGCCCGCGCCAGCGGGATGTCTCCCTCAATCAGGGCCTGATCGGCAGCCACGAGGTGCCGAGCGACGATCTCCGCCAGTCCTTCTGGCAGGGTCCGCAGTTCGTGGGCAAGGCCCTTGTCGAGCATGTCTGCCGTGATGTCGTCGGACAACTCCGGATCCCGGGGCCGATCGGGCATGGCGCGAGCCGACCGTGCCTGCCCCGAACGCTCGTCACGACGAGGGGCGCTCCGCGGCCGGTCACTGCCAGAGCCCGCACGGTCGTCACGACGAGGGGCGCTCCGCGGCCGGTCACTAGTGGGGCGGTCCGAACGCGAACCTGCACCCGCCGGCTTGCCGCCACTACGGGGACGATCACTGCTCGGGCGGTCCGAACGCGACCCTGCACCCGCCGGCTTACCGCCACTACG
>CAJAKT010000147.1 GCA_903940375.1 uncultured bacterium
GCGAGGTGGTGGGTCTGAGTGGACGTACTACGGTCTGCACGTTAGCGACCAGACGCTGAAGCAGACCCCCTTGCATTCCCGGCACGCGGCGGCGGGCGCCAAGACCGCCGACTTCGGCGGCTGGGACATGCCCATCGAGTACACCGGTGTGCTCGCCGAGCACACCGCAGTCCGGACGGCCGTCGGCCTGTTCGACGTCTCGCACATGGGCAAGGTGCGCATCCATGGCACGGGAGCGGTCGACTTCCTCAACTCCGTGCTGGCCAATGACCTCGATCGGGTCGGCGCGGGTCAGGCGCAGTACTCGATGCTGTGCAATGACACCGGCGGCGTGATCGACGACCTGATCGTCTACCGCTGGGCGGACGACGAGATCTTCATGATCCCCAATGCTTCCAACGCAGCCACGGTCGTCGCGGAACTTCGCCGTCGTGCGCCCGAGGGCGTCGTCATCGATGACCACCACGACGACCACGGGATCATCGCCGTGCAGGGACCGCGCAGCATCGACGTCATGCGGGCGATGGGACTGCCAGCTGATCACGACTACATGGCGATGGCATCAGCGGAGTTCGGCGGGCAGCCGGTCATCGTCTGTCGCACCGGGTACACGGGTGAGCACGGCTACGAGATCGTCGCGCCCGTCGCGGTGCTGGGCGACCTGTGGGATGCGCTGCTCGCTGCCGGTGAGCCATTCGGGGCGATCCCGGCCGGCCTCGGCGCCCGCGACACCCTGCGCACCGAGATGGGCTACCCGCTGCACGGCCAGGACATCAGCCCGACGATCACTCCGGTCGAGGCGATGATCGGCTGGGCCGTCGGCTGGGACAAGCCGGAGTTCGCTGGTCGCGACGCGTTGGTGGCGCAGCGTGCCGCCGGACCGCAGCGGCGGCTGCGCGGACTGCTCGCACTCGACCGCGGTATCCCGCGCCCGCACATGGCGGTCTACCGCGACGGAATCGACGGTGCGGTCGTCGGCGAGGTCACGAGCGGGACGTTCTCCCCGACGCTGAAGCAGGGCATCGCGTTGGCACTGCTGGACACGAGCATCTCGCTCGACGACGAGGTCGTGGTCGATGTGCGGGGGCGGGCATCGCGCTTCCGTGTCGTCAAGCCGCCGTTCGTGCAGCCCAGCACCCGCTGATTCGCTGTCGGAAGGTCAGGCCAGCAGCGAGAGCAGCGCAATAGTCGCCTGCGCGCCGCGACCGGCATCGTCCGTCAGGTGCAACGGCAGCCCGGCAGGCAGTCCGACCCGCTCGATGGCGGCGGTGCGACCGGGGTCGGGTGAATCCGAGCCGGCCCGCCACCAGCCCTTCGCGCGGTGGCCGAGCCGGTCGGCGATCAGGGCAGCGGCAAGTTCATCCGTCGCGTCGATCAGGCACGGGGTGCGCCGAGCAGCGGCAGCGAGCAGCACTCCCGCAACGCCGGCGATCGCCAGTGCGTTGAGTGCCTCGACCAGCTCGAGTGGGCTGCCGCGATGCTCGGACGTGGCGGCGACGCGGTCGCGGATCGCGGCGCACGCGTCCATCCACTGGCGATCCGGCATACCGACGGGCTGGGGCAGGACCGACGACGCCTCCTTGCGACTGAGCAGGGCGATGATGGTGCGGGCGATGACGTCGTCGCGTGCATCGATGCGCGGCACCAGCAGCGTCACGCCGGAGTCGATTGCGCGATCGGCGGCGTCAACGCCCGCGCGGAAGGCATCGAGGGCGCTCGACGACGGCTCGATCGGAGAGTGCACGATCGCCCACGAGAGGGGTACATCCGTCGAGACCGACTGCCACCACGCCTGCAGGGTCGCGAGTTCGCCCGTGATGTCGTCCGGTAGGTCACTCACCGGCGGCACGGCATCGGGGACGGCAATGCGATCGATGAGGGCCGACACGTCGACGGGCAGGTCGCTCACGGGACTCCAGCGGTCAGGCCTGCGCGGACGCTCAGGTCGGAAGCAGCACCAGTATGACGAGGGCCGAGGTCGTGGCCAGTTCCATGGTGGCTCCCAGCACGTCGCCGGTAATGCCACCGAGGCGCCGGATGGCGAGGCGGACGACCACGGCTCCCACGACGAGTGAGCCCAGGACGGCCGTCACTGCGGTCAGGGGGTGGATGGCGGTGAGGCTCGCTGCGGCAGCGCAGGCTGCCGTCCAGGCGACGGCAAGGATGACGAAAGCCGCCGGTGGGACGGTGCCGGCCACGGTGGCCCCGAGTCCGTCCGGTCGTGCTGCGGGCACGCCGCGCACGCACGCGAGGCTGATCGCCAGCCGGCCGGTGCCCGCCGCGATGACCAGTCCTACGGTTGCGGCTCCGATCGAGATCACGCCCGCATACGCAACCACCTGCACGAGCAGGACGAGCACGATGGTGACGACACCGAACGGCCCGATGTCGGAGCGTCGCGCGATGTCCAGTGCCTGTTCGGCAGGGCGGCCACTGCCGAGGGCGTCGGCGGTGTCGGCGAGGCCGTCGAGATGGAGTCCGCGCGTCAGATAGGCCAGGGCTGCGATGGCAAGGGCAGCGAGGATCAGCGGACCGAAGGCCGGTGAGACGTGTGACGCCAGCAGTTGGACGATCCCGCCGATGACGAGCGCGATGAGTGCGCCGACGATGGGCGCCAGCAGCATGGCGCCGCGCGCGGCGCGAGCGTCCACGGTGCGCGGGCGGGGGACGGGCACGCGGGTCAGGGTGCCGATCGCCAGCCGCAGGGCGTCAGGCATCGCGGTCCGTCACGCCGGCGCTGTCGAATGTCGCCATCTCGGCGAGGGTGGTGGCAGCCGCGGTGAGCAGTGGGATCGCCAGCAGGGCGCCGGTGCCCTCGCCGAGGCGCAGGCCCAGATCAATCAGGGGTTCGAGGCCGAGTGATGCCAGGGCGATCGTTGCGGCTGGCTCCGTCGACCGGTGTCCTGCGACCCACCAGTCGCACGCCCCGGGCGACAGTCGCTCGGCGACGAGCGCGGCTGCGCA
>CAJAKT010000148.1 GCA_903940375.1 uncultured bacterium
CGAGTATCCTGGCAACCAGCTCGTCGCTGAAGCTCGGATCCGATGCGGCAATGATTGCCACTTGAGTGGCGTTGGCGGCAATCAGCTTGTGTCTATGTGCAGCAGACCGAACAAGTAGTGTCGTTCGCGGTCGCGATGAGGCGATCGCTTTTCGACGCAGTCGGCGGCTGGCCGGACGAGTTCTTCTATGCCCACGAGGGCATCGACCTGGTGTGGCGCGTCTGGGACGAGGGCTACACGCCGTGGTACGCGGCCGATCTCGTCGCGAACCATCCGGTCATCGATCCGGCCCGGCACGAGGTGTACTACCGCCTCAACGCGCGCAATCGGGTGTGGCTGGCCCGACGCAACCTGCCCGTCGTCCTGGAGCCGCTGTATGTCGGAACCTGGGTCGGAATGACGCTGCTGCGCGTGCGCGACCGCGAGGCCCTGGGCGCCTGGTTCGGCGGCCTGCGCGAGGGGATGGAGCAGCGTCCGGCGGGTCGTCGTCGGATGAAGTGGTCGACGGTGTGGGCGATGACGAAGGCCGGTCGCCCGCCCGTCATCTAGTCCTCGTTCAGTGGCGGGACGTGGGGGTCGAATTGCGCCTTTGGACCCCCACAGCCCGCCTCTCGACAGGGTCGGGGCGGGGTCAGGAGGCGCAGAATTCCTCGTCGCCGGTGTTGACCTGCGTCGTGTAGTCCTGGGTCAGGGCGCTGATCTCGACCGGCTTGATGTCGGTGAAGTCGGTGCCGATGATCAGGTTCATCGTGGCGCCCTGCTTCTTGACCTTCTCGCCCTGCGCGGTCGCCGCGTACATGAGTGTCTTCGCGGACGTGTCCCAGCTCGGGTCGTACTGCACGGTGGTCGTCGTGACATCGGCCGTGTCGGCGTTGCCGACCTCCTCGACGACGTAGCCCTGCTTGCGCAGCAGCTTGGCCACCTGCTTCGCCTTGCCCTTGACGCCGGTTCCGTTGAGGACGTTGACCTTGATGTTCTCCGGCTTCGTGCGGAGCAGCGGCTGATCGGACGTCTCCGTGGTGCCGTCGGTCGTGGTGGAGGTCGCCGGTGGTGGCCACGGGGTGTCGTTCTTCATGGCATCCCACAACGCCGCGGCCTTCTTGGTGTTGACGCTGACGGTCGCGTTGTCGCCGTTGGGGGTCCACGGCACCGTCACGAACGTCACGTTCGCGGGGCGCAGGTCCTTCAGGCTCAGGGCCAGGTCCTTCAGGTTGTTGACGTCGGCGAGCTGCGTGTCTGCGGTGAGCGACGTGGTCGCTGCATTGAGGACGCCGACGAGTGAAGCGGGGTTGAGCAGCGTGCCGCTGCTGAGCACCTGTCGGAGCAGGGAGGAGATGAACGCCTGCTGACGACGAATACGCGAGGTGTCCGAGCCGTCGCCGATGTTGTGCCGGGCGCGGACGAAGGCGAGCGCCTCCTCGCCCTTCACGACGTGCTTGCCCTTGTCGAGCTTCAGGCCGCTCAGCGGGTCGTCGATGGCGGTGGCCAGGCAGATCTCCACGCCGCCGATGGCGTCGACGATGCGCTTGAAGCCGCCGAAGTCGACCAGCATGAAGTTGCTGATGTCGAGGCCGCTCATCTCGTTGACGGCCTTGATGGTGCAGCCCGGGCCGCCGAGTTCGAT
The DNA here is from genome assembly GCA_903940375.1 of uncultured bacterium. Taxonomy (GTDB): domain Bacteria; phylum Actinomycetota; class Actinomycetes; order S36-B12; family S36-B12; genus UBA10649. The sequence goes on from CAJAKT010000148.1 coordinate 1,625, forward strand.
GGCCTGGTTGAAGCGGCCGGAGTAGCCGCCCACCTTCTTGCCATCGTTCTTGCAGGTGGGCAGGTCGATGATCGTGTCGCGCGGGATGCTGACGCCGACGGCGGACTGCCGGTCGCCGCTGATGTGCAGGACGATCACCGTGTCGGAACGCTGGGCCGTGCCGAACTTGTCCACGCTGCCAAAGCCGCCGTTGCCCTTGCCCGCCCGGGTGTCGCTGCCCATGAGCACGATGTTCAACGGCTCGTAGGTGCCGGTCTCCTCGTTGACGGCCGCGATGGGTTTCGCCGCGGCCTCGGTGCCGAGCTGCTCGGTGACGTCGATGGCGGTGATGTTCCCCTGCAGCTGGCCCATGACGACGCTGACGCCGGCACCCACCACGGTCGTGAGGAGGACCAGCACCGAGAGGATGGTCAGGATCACCCGGGACAGGTGGCGGCCGCTGCTCGCGCCCGGTTGTCTCATCGGTGTCCCATCGGTGGCTCGGAGGTGAACGGATGGCCTCAGCCAGTCCCGCCCAGCCATGGTAAGCGGTGGCGGTCCCTGCTCAGTACCGACGCACCCGCAGGGACGCGGGTTCCCTGTTCCCTCACGATCACGGCCCGATCGATGTGAGCAAAGTGACGGTTGGTGCTCGTGGGAAGTGGAGATGGCGGCACTTGTGTGGCACCGTGGAGACTGGCCGGGCGTGGGACGTCGCGGTCGTGCCGCCTTCCCCGAGGAGTCCCCGTGAGTGTCCGCCCGTCCGCGGTGGCCCGTGCCCTGGGAATTGCCCTGGTGCCGGCGCTGCTGCTGTCGGGACTCGGCCTGACGGCCACTGCCTCAGCAGCCCCCGGCGACCCGTTGCCTGCGGACTTCACCCTGACCGGGTCGGGTTTCGGCCACGCGGTGGGGATGTCGCAGTGGGGCGCCTACGGAATGGCCAAGGCCGGCTTCGATGCGACGGGCATCGTCACCCATTACTACACCGGGACGACCGTCACTCCGGTCCAGGACGACATGGACGTGCGCATCGCACTGCTCCATCAGGTGACGGCCGCGAAGGTGCGGTCGGAGGCGCTTGACCCGACGGGTGGAGCCGTGGAGGTCACGGTCGGCCCGACGGTGACGCTTGGTGGGCCGCTCGATGAATTCCGGTTCGGCATCAACGGCGCACAGGTCAGCGTCCAGCGGGTGGCGGGCGGTCAGACGGTCGAACTCGGTGTCGCGCCGACCGTGACGGTGCGCTGGGCGGGCACCCGCACACCCGGCACGGCCGCGGGCGGCCCGACCCTGCTCGACGTCGTCGGCAGCGGATCGTCACTCGACTCGTCCGGTCACCGTTACCGCTACGGGACCCTCGAGGTCGTCCCCGTGTCAACGTCGGGCGGTATGCGGCTGAACGTGGTGAACTCGGTTCGGATCCACGACGAGTACCTCTACGGGATCTCCGAGGTCTCCAGCTCGTGGCCGTCGGCGGCTCAGCAGGCTCAGGTGCTCGCTGCCCGCACCTATGCGCTCAGCAAGGTGAGTCGAGGCGTGCGTCAGTCCTGCTCGTGCCACATGGACGACGGCGGCGGCCCGTACTACGACCAGACCTTCACGGGCTGGCTCAAGGCGAGCTCGGCCAAGGGCAGCAACTGGGTCGACTCCGTGAACGCGACCTTCGCCTCCGAGACCACGGGCCTGGCGATCCTCTTCGACGGCAAGCCGATCAGCGCCTTCTACAGCGCCTCGAGCGGTGGTGCGACGCAGTCGGTCCAGGACGTATGGGGTGGCACCCTGCCGTACGTCGTGTCCGTGCCGGATCCGTACATGCAGGACCCGGCGAATCCCGAGCGGGCCTGGACCGTCGTGGTGCCGCAGGCACGGATGGCCAAGGTCTTCGGGACGGCCCAGGTGGCGTCCGTCGCCGTCACCGAGCGATTCGTCTCCGGAGCGGTCAAGACCGTCACGGCGACGCTGCCGGATGCCACGACCGTCACCCGATCCGGTGGGCAGCTGGCCGGTGCACTCGGGTTGAAGTCCACCTTCGTCACCGGCGTCAACGGCGACCCGGGTGCCGCCCTCCCCGCTGCGGTGCCGACGACCACGCCCGCACCGGCACCTGCGCCGGCACCTGCGCCGGCCGCTGCACCCGCACCCGCTCCCGCGCCGGTGACCGTCAAGCAGCGCACGGTGTCCCTGCTCACTCCGCCTGCGGTGACGGTCGCGCGTGGCGCCTCCTACAAGATCGTCGGTGTGGTCCGCCCCGCGAAGGCCGGCCTGAAGGCGTGGCGTCAGCGGCTCGTCGACGGCCAGTGGAAGACGATGGCGATCGATCGCACGAGTCCCAAGGGCCGGTATCGATTCGTCATTCGCAAGGCCAAGCCGGCGGCCGCGGGCACCTACCGCGTGCTGGTCGTGCGCAAGGGGAACGTGGTCGGCGTCAGCGCGGAGTACACCGTCGCGATCGGCTGATCAGCCACTGCTGGTTGCGCGCGCGGTGATGCGCTCCTGACCGACGAGCTGATCTGCGTCGGCGATGTTGCGTGCGAGAACCACGCTGGCATCGGCCACGAGGGGCACGGCCACTGCTGCCAGCCACCCGTCGATGAGGTCGATGTCGTCGCTCGCGAGCAGTCGTCCCCCGGTGCCCAGGCCCCAGTCGGCCGCCCGCGTTCGGGCCAAGTCGAGAACCTCCTGCTGGCTCATCGTGCGACCAGCGCAGGTCAGGGCCGACAGATCACCGCTCGGAGGTTCGAACAGGTAGGCATCCGGCTGCTGTCGCACCGCCAGCGTCACATCGATGCTCCCGTCCGGCAGCGGCTCGCTGAGCGGGAGCCCGAATGGGTGCAGGGAGACGACGGCGACATCACGTCGGGCTGGACCGGTAGCGCCCGCTGCATCGTCGATCGTCGTCACGAAGAGGTCGACCGATGTCGCATCGGCGTCGAGATCGACGATGCACCCGGCCGTCCAGACGCCCGCGCACCACGCTGCCCGCTGCCAGTGCAGGGGGAGCAGCAGGCCGACGCGTGCGCCCGCCTCCAGGTCGAACTCGTCGCGGAGGGCGTTTGCGATCTTCGCCGCCGCGTTCTCCAGGGACGTGGCGGAGAGTTCGGTTCGTGCTCCCGTTGCCCCGTCGATCGAGGTCACGACCGGCGCACCGCCTGACGATCGCTTGCGCGCCTGCAACAGGCCCCATGCATCACCCACGTCGGCACGGTACCGAGGTCGAGCACGTTCCCGTATGGCACCCTTGCGGCGTGACCGAAGCCGTGCTCCTCGTCGGAGGCCAGGGAACCCGCCTGCGCCCGCTGACCATCAACACTCCCAAGCCGATGCTTCCCGTCGCGGGCGTGCCGTTCACCGTCCACCAGATCACGCGCGCGCGGGATGCCGGAGTGACGCGCATCGTGCTCGCCACGTCGTACAAGGCGGAGACATTCAGGGCCTTCATCGAGGGCAACGACCTCGGTATCGAGGTGGTGATCGCCACGGAGGACGAGCCACTGGGCACGGGCGGCGCCATCCGCCATGCCCTGCCGTACCTCGAGAGTGCGGGCGACGAGCCGGTCCTGGTCTTCAATGGCGACGTCCTCAGCGGGCTCGACATCGCCGGTCTCGTTGCGCACCATCGGTCGACCGAGAGCGATGTCTCCCTGTACCTGACCCCGGTCGAGGATCCACGTGCCTACGGTCTGGTGCCCACCGACCACACGGGTCGCGTCACCGCATTCCTCGAGAAGCCGAAGACGGCCGAGGAGATCGTCACCAACAACATCAACGCCGGGTGCTACGTGTTCCGTCGAAGCATCATCGACGCCATCCCGGCCGGCCGGCCGGTCTCGGTGGAGCGCGAGACCTTCCCCGGTCTGCTTGCCGCCGACGCGATGGTCACGGGTGTCGTCGACAGCGGATACTGGCTGGACCTCGGCACCCCGCTGTCCTTTGTCCAGGGATCATGCGACCTCGTGCTCGGTGCGGCACCGTCCCCGGCCGTGCCGCAGACCGGTGATTACCTCGCGCTGGCGGGGGCGCAGGTCGCCGACGATGCGCAGGTCCACGGCGGCACGGTGATCGGGCGTGATGCGATCGTCGGCCCGGGCGCCATCGTCAACGGGGCCGTCGTGTTCGACGGCGCGGAGATCGCCGAAGGTGCGCACGTGATCAACAGCATCGTCGGAGTCGACGCTGTCATCGGAGCTGGAACGGTTCTGCGCGGCGCAGTCATCGGCGACGGCGCAGTGATCGGACGCGGGAACGAACTGCTCGACGGCGTACGCGTGTGGCCGGGTGCCTCCTTGGCCGACGGCAGCGTGCGGTTCTCCAGCGACGGCTAGTGGTGCATCGGGTCTAGCGGAAGTCGAGGAAGTCCGAGACGTCGCGCGCTGGGCGTTCCGCTGGTGCGGTGGCGGCCCGGCCGACGGCGATGGCACCGAGTGGCTGCCAGCCGGCGGGCAGGTCGAGCACACCGCGCACGGTGTCGGCGCAGAACATCGTCGACGAGATCCATGCCGACGCCCAGTCGTCGGCGGCAAGTGCAACCATCAGGTTCTGCACAGCCGCACCGCCGGCGACCATGAACAGATCCCGCTCGTGGGATGCCCGGGCCTCGTCGGGGTAGTCATGTGCCGCGTCGGTCAGGTCGACGAATGGCAGCACGACGCACGGGGCATGACGCAGCACGTCACCGCGGAGGAGCCGCTTGTCGATCGACTCGGCCGAGTACGCATCGAGCTGCGCGAGGTCGCTTCGCCACTGCTCCGCCATCGCGTCCAGCAGGCGGGTGCGTGAGACGTCGTCGGACAATGCGATGAAGCGCCAGGGCGTGCTGTGGTGCGGGGCGGGCGCGGTGACGGCGGCCTCGACCGCGCGGGTGATCACGTGATCAGGAACCGGCTCGTCGGTGAAGGCGCGAACCGTGCGCCGCGCAAATGGCGCCGCGCGTCGGCCCTCCGCGCGGGCCTCGTCGGTTCCGAGGGTGAAGAGGTCCTCCTCGAGGGGTCGGACGGTCGCGGTGGCGCCGGGGCCGTCGTCGACGCCCACGTAGTGACCCAGGCCACGGACGATCGCGACCGGGCTGCCGGAGAGCTTCCCCTTCACGAGATCGGTTGCTGCGGCCACCTCATCCGCTACGGCGACAACGGTCATCTCGAGAGTGCGGCCGAAGTCATCGATGCGTCCGGTGTGATCGTCGAGGACGGTTATCCCGGCGGCGCCGATGGCGACGTCAGTGACGCCCATGCGCCACGGCCGGCCCATCGTGTCGGTGACGACGACACCGACGGTGCATCCCGTAGCGGCTGCGAGCGCGGAGCGCAGCGCCCGAGCGGACGCGTCGGGGTCGACGGGCAGCAGCACCACGAGACCAGCCTCGACATTGCTGGCGTCGACCCCAGCGGCGGCCATCACCAGTCCGTGATGTGTCTGGACGATTCGCGTGTCGCCGCGTGGCGTGCGCTTGGTTGCGATGACGCGAACCGACTCGCCGGCGATGACGTCGTCGCGGGAGTCGGCCGCGACGACGCGTCCCTCGGCCTTCGACACGACCTTGCTGGTGATGACCACGATGTCACCGTCGCGCAGTGCCGTGGATCCGTCAGGCCAGGCCAGTGCGGGCAGCTGATCGGCGATGATGCTCGCGAGGTCGTCGCCGGCGGCGATGCGACCGATGCCGGGAACGGCGACGATCTGCAGGGGTTCGCGGCTCATTGCGAGGCGGGCACCGGCCCCGCGATGGCGAGGCAGGCGGCCGCAATATCGGCGGTTGCGGCGATGTCGGTCATCATCGCGGGGACGGCCAGGCAGCGGATGCCGAGTGCCTCGATCGCCGGTACCTCGGCTGCATCGGTGGAGTCGACCAGCCAGGCGTCGATCAGGCCGCCCGATGCGCGGGCGCCGTAGTGGGCGGCGACGGCAGCAGCGGAGGTCTGGATCCCGATGGCGGTGAGGCAGGCATCGGCCATTCCGCGAACCGGTGCGCCACCGACGATGGGGGAGACCCCGACGACGGGGGCGGGTGTGGTGCGTACGGCGTCGGCGATGCCGGGCACCTGCAGGATCGTCCCGATCGAGACGACCGGATTGCTCGGCGGGAACAGCACGAGATCGGCCGACATGATCGCGTCGATGACATCGGGGCCCGGCTTCGCGGTGTCGATGCCGACAAGGGCGAAGCCATGGGCCGGCAGGGACGCGCGGTAGCGGATCCACCACTCCTGGAAGTGGATGGCCGTTCGCAGGGGCGTGCCGTCGGGGGCGGTGGCGCCGCTCGGATCATCGACGATGACGTGCGTCTCGGCGCGATCGTCGGACATCGGCAGCAGTCGCACGCCCGGCTGCCAGTGCTCGCACAGGGCGCCCGTGACCTGGGTGAGGGTGTAGCCGGACGCCAGGGACTGGGTGCGGACGAGGTGAGTGGCGATGTCCTTGTCGCCCAGGCCGAACCAGGACGGCTCGACTCCGTAGGACGCGAGCTCGTCCTTGACGGTGAAGGTCTCGCCTTCGCGGCCCCATCCGCGCTCCTCGCTGATACCGCTGCCGAGGGTGTACATCACGGTGTCGAGATCGGGGCAGACGCGCAGGCCATGTACCCAGATGTCATCACCGGTATTGCCGATGACGGTGATCTCGGAGCCCGGGTACTCCCGATCGAGCAGTGCTGACAGGCCGCGAAGGAAGCGGGCGCCGCCGATTCCCCCGGCCAGGACGGTGATCCGCATCCGGTCATCCTGTCAGATCGCCGACACCGTCTCACGGTCGTCATCGTGGCGAAGCCCCGTCTGCGCCGTCGCTGTCGCAGAATGGCGCCATGGCCGACGATGACCCGACGACGGAGCTGCCGATCGTGGTCGTCGAGCAGGCGATCGAGGCAAGTCCGGACTCAGTGCCGCAGCCAGCAGTGATCGCTTCGCACGCCGCCCCGCGCCGCCGGCGCCGGTGGCCGTGGGTGGTGCTCGCCGCCGTCCTCGTCACGGTCATCGCGATTGCGGCCGGTGGCCTCTGGTACATCAGCGGTCTGATCGGTGACGGTGCGCGCGTTGCCCGTGCCGACGCGGCGTTCCCGATGTCCGTGACGTCCGTTGAGGGCGCGCGCATCTCCTACCGGGGCGGTGACGGAGGCTGGGATGACCAGGGCCTGATCGGGATCGCGACCGCCAAGGGCGGCTATCTGCAGACAGCTGACCCGGACACGAGCGAACGCGGGGGTGACGTGTCGGGCACGCGCACGGTGACGGCTGACGTGCTGGGCGCCCCGCCGGTCGCCGGTGATGCCGCAGCACTGGACGGGTGGTACTTCCCGCGCAATCCCAAGCTCGGCCTGGGCCTCGACTACGCCGACGTCGCCTACGACGCCCCGCTCGGCCCGACACCGGCCTGGCTGATCCCGGGGACCTCGACGACGTGGGTGATCTTCACGCACGGCCGCGGTGCCACGCCGCTCGAGGGACTGCGCATCGCGAACACGGTGTCACCGCTCGGCTACCCGATGCTGCTCATCCGGTACCGCAACGATGCCCTGGCACCAGCGGGCAACGGCTACGGGCAGTTCGGAGTGGGGGAGTGGCAGGACCTCGAGGCCGCCGTGCAGTACGCGCTGGACAACGGTGCGGAGCACGTGGTGCTCGCTGGTGCGAGCATGGGCGGATCCATCAGCCTCGCCTTCCTGCAGAACTCGCCGCTGGCCGATCGCGTCGTAGGTGCCTTCCTCGATGCACCGCTGTCGAGCTTCCCGCAGGTGGTCCGGTCGGGGGCGACGGATATGGGCCTGCCTGCGTTCGCCGCGGACCTTGGCCTGACGGTCGCATCCTGGCGTTATGGCTTCGACGGAGCGGCGACGGACTACACCGCCGACGCAGCGGCGTTCACCACGCCGATGCTGATCGTCCAAGGGACGGCGGATGCCACCGTCCCGCCGGCCGTGAACATCGACTTCGCGGCCGCGGCGAACCCCACGACGGTGTCCCTCGAACTGTTCGAGGGAGCCGGTCACGTGATGTCGTGGAACGTCGATCGCCCCCGCTACGAGGGGCTGCTGCGCGGGTTCCTGGGCCGAGTGGCCCCTGTTCTCTGATCAGGTGCTCGGGGCTTCCGGATGGCGCGACACGCCGAGAAGGACGCTTTTCCTGCCGAAGAAGTGGACTTTCTGTCCCAAATGTCGGAATCCCACTTGACTTCGGTAAATGACACCCCTGTAATACGTCTCAGGCGATGACCGTCGCCCAGGGTCGAGGAGGTTCCCCGCGTGGCCGACATGGTGCTTGTGC
>CAJAKT010000149.1 GCA_903940375.1 uncultured bacterium
CGCGTGCACCACTGAGCGGGGTCGGGTGGGCACGAGCAGGCTTGAGTGGACAGACTCGAAGCCTGACAACTCGTTGCAATGCAACGGCTTTCGAGGGTGGGGCGGGTCGGGCTCGAACCGACGACGACCAGATTATGAGTCCGGGGCTCTAACCAGCTGAGCTACCGCCCCCGCGGAGTGCGCCCAGCCTAGCCGCCAGATGGGGTCCGATCCGGCTCCCCTACTCGGTGAACCGCAAGGTCTGGCCGTGGATCGTCAGGCCGACGCATACCAGGTTCGGCGTCGGCTCGTTCGTCGCTGCCCAGGCGCATGCGGAATCGCGCGATCAACCTCTGACCGGTGCGGCAGGGCGTACTGTGACGCACCGATGTCGGCACCCAGGGAGAACCATGCAGAGTCAACCGCGCAGGCACACCAGCCTCACCCGAAGCGCGATCGTCTTCCTCACAGCGATGGCCCTGTTCGGCGGGGGAATCGTCGTGACAGCAGGCCCCGCCACGGCAGCGCCGACAGCCGGCGCCAAGTGCAAGAAGGTCGGGAAGGTGACGGCCAACGGTCTGATCTGCAAGCGGAAGAACGGCAAGAAGGTCTTCGTCCGGCTCCCCGCATCCTCCCCGACGCAGCCAGACAGCCCCCAGTCTGAGACATCGGTATCGACGGAGTTCTCAGCGGCGGAGAAGGCGACCCTGAAGCGGGTCTTCCAGGAAACGCTGACGGGAAGTCAGGTCGACCGGACGTTCACCGAGAACAACAGCCTCACCCAACTGATCTGGCACCTGTGCTCCAACGATCGATACGGGCTGCTCAGCAACCTCTCCTTCTCCGGCAGCGGGTCGACCACGTCGACCGAGATCGGGACGTGGACGATCATCGAGACAGGCGGCGTTCGAGGGCAGGCGGAGGCGGTGCTCATCCAGATGAAGCCCGATGACCCATCGATCGCCCGCTATACCTTGGAGATCGACTCCTTCCTGGACGGGCGGGTGGAGGCCAACGGCCGGCGCGCTGTCCTCAGCCCCTCGAGCGAGTGCTGACGGCGGGCGGTGGGACCGTTGAGGTTCGGCTGATGCTTGACGTGGTGGGGCGGGTCGGACTCGAACCGACGATGACCTGACTTTGAGCCCGGGGCTCTAACCAGCTGAGCTATCGCGCTCGATATGTGCGCTTCTCGTTGTAGGGATTCCATTGCCCCGGCACTCCGGCGGCCTGCGCCCGTACCCGACACGTGCCGACGCGGGCGCCCACCTCAAGCCGCACCTTGCCGCCCGCTCGAACGATGGTGCACACACCCTTCGCGCCCCTTGCCACCGACCACCCAAGCGGCTGGCCGAGGGTGGTGGTCTGTCCGACGGGACCGAGGACGAACGCCGACCTTCGAGCAACGATCCCTGACGGCGGCGCCTGCAGGTCAGCCTGCTGGACCCCGGGAGTCAGCACGATTCCGTAGTTCTGTGTTGCCGGCCCGAATCCGTTGCCGCCGAGGGATACGGCTGTGAGGGTGCAGGTGTTCGTACCGGCGTCGATCCTCAGCACGTTGTTCCCGAGCGAGCACGGCCCCGCGACGGCAAGGCTGACAGGCGCACCGGATGCCGCCGAGGCCACCAACTGACGTTTCGTCCCGTTGGCGAGGGTGACCGACGCACTAGGCGTCCAGGGTGAGAGCTCTCCGGCAGGGTCGACAACGATCACGTCCGCCTTCGACGAGCCGGAACCGCCTTGGGCCATCACCACGACCACACGGCTCGCCACGGCGTCGTCGACGGCCGTGCCGCTGTAGCGGGCCGACAGGGTGTGCTGCCCAATGGTTGCGGGCTTCCATGTGGTGGAGGCCTGGCCACGCGTGACGTCGGCGGTCGCCAGTCGGACCCCGTCGACACTGAACGTGACCCGCCCGTCGCCCGTCGTAGGCGTGACCGTGGCCGTTAGAGGGGCCTGCTTGCCGACGGTCAGGAGCGTGTCCGTGGCGATGTCAATCGTGACCGATCCGATCGCTCCGCCGCCGACCGTGATCGCAAGGGGAGCACTCGCGCCCTTCGTGTCTCCGCCGAAGCTCGTGTAGGTCGCCGTGACGGTGATCGTCCCGCTCACCCTAGGCACGAACCAGATCTCCGCCTTGCCGAAGAACACGGGCGCGGTGTCGATCAGTCCCTGATCGGATTCGAAGCGCACCTCACCACCGATCGGACTCGGCGACACCACGGCGGTGAGGTAGACGGTGCTCCCAGCGGCCGCTGGCCGAGACGTGAGGGTGACATTCACCGTGTCGGCGGCGGCCGGCGCGACACCGAGCCCGAGCGTGACGAGGATGCCTATAGTGACGACTGTCGCGAGGCGTGACAAACGTTCCACTGCCACCTCCTCGAATAGTGGTGCATGTTTATCA
>CAJAKT010000150.1 GCA_903940375.1 uncultured bacterium
GAGCAGGGGCGGGCGTCGGCCGACGTCGCCGTCCGGATCCCCATGGCCGGTCGCGCCGAGTCACTCAATGCCGCTGTGGCAGCGGCCGTTGTGCTCTACGTCACGGCCTATCAGGCCGCCTCGGCCCCGGAGAGCCGATTCGGGCTATCCGCGCCCAGATGACAGACTAAGCGCCATGACCGACCCGGCAGCCGAGTACATCACCCTCCCCGTTTTCGCGGAGACCGGCTACGTCGTCATCGACTCCTACGACCAGTCCCAGGACGCCGACGAGTGGGCCGACCTGACCTTCGTCGACTGGAAGTCCTCCGGAGACACCCGGTTCGCCCCCCTCGCCAGTGCGTACGGCGATATGGAGTGCGACGGCTTCTGGAACCACGATCCGGCCAAGACCGACAAGGACGGGGTCTGGGTGACGGCGAACGTCGATGTCGCGCCACGGCTCGTGGCACGGGCGCAGGAGCCCGGCGCCAACATCGGGCGATGCCGGGTCATCGAACTGCAGCCGAACACCTACGCCGACGCGCTCTACAACATGCACCGCGACGACAACAATCGACTCAACCCTGAGGGCACCGGCTGGATCGTGCGCGCATTCTTCAATCTGACGGACAACCCCGACACGATGATGATCCTGCGTGAGGACCGCGATGATCCCGCGACCGAGACCCGGGTGCCGTTGCCGGCAGGCGCACAGGCGGTCATCGACACGCAGCGGCTGTGGCATGCCGTCTGGCATCCCGGTCCCGACCCGCGCTACTGCCTCATCACGTCCTACACGAGCGGGCCCGAACTCGGCGCCTGGCTCGAGGAGAAGAACGCGGTGCCGCGGATCGCGGTCGCCCCGCTGGATCCGGGGGTCGCTGCCGAGGCTGAGGCCGCTGCGCAGAAGAAGCGCTCCGATCGTGCTGCCGCAATCGCTGCAAGCGGGGCCGACCCTGCCTTCGGTGACGGCAGCCTCAGCGGCGGCTCGTCCATGGAGGTCATGTCCGAGGCCTGATCGCTTGCACGCTTGACCCGGGCCCGCGCCCGGGCCGATAGGGGAGCAGTTCCCCGGACGAAAGGAAGAACATCGTGACAACCGCGCAGCCCGCGGCCGTCCCCTACGAGGCGGTCCTCGACGAACTCGAGGCCGAGGCGATCCACATCTACCGTGAGACCGCGGCCGCCTTCAAGAACCCGGTACTGCTGTACAGCATCGGCAAGGACTCGTCCGTCCTGCTGCACCTGGCGATCAAGGCGTTCGCGCCGGCACCGATCCCGTTCCCGGTGATGCATGTCGACACCACGTGGAAGTTCAGCGAGATGATCGAGTTCCGCGACCGTCGCGTGCGCGAGCTCGGACTCGACCTTCGCATCGCCCAGAACACCGCGGCCATGGCCGAGGGAGTCTCGCCTTTCACGCACGGCACCCACGAGTACACGCGCCTGATGAAGACGGTTGCGCTGCGCGAGGGCATCGACCGCTACGGATTCGACGCGGCCATCGGCGGCGCCCGGCGTGACGAGGAGCGCAGTCGCGCGAAGGAGCGCATCTTCAGCCTGCGCGAGCCCGGGCACCAGTGGGATCCGCGCAAGCAGCGTCCGGAGTTCTGGCGCACTGCCAACACGCAGCTTGCGCCGGGCCAGAGCATGCGGGTCTTCCCGCTGTCGAACTGGACGGAGCTCGACGTCTGGAAGTACATCCAGCGCGAGGGCATCCCGATCCCTGACCTGTACTTCGCCAAGCCGCGGCCCATTGTCGAGCGCGACGGCACGCTGATCATGGTCGATGACGATCGGTTCCCGCTGCTCGAGGGCGAGCAGCC
>CAJAKT010000151.1 GCA_903940375.1 uncultured bacterium
CGCTGGCACACCTCGATGACGTAGTCGATGTGGCTTTGCGTGTAGGTGCGACGGGGAATGGCGAGGCGGACGAGGTCCATCGCCGCTGCCACCTCCGTGCCATCAGGCTGGCGCCCGAACATGACGGTGCCGATCTCGCAGCCACGCACACCGCCGGCGAGGTACAGCGCAATGGCCAGCGACTGGCCGGGGTACTGCAGGGGCGGGATGTGCGGCAGCATCGCGCGGGCATCGATGTACACGGCATGTCCGCCGGGCGGCTGGACGACGGGGATGCCACTGGCGTGCAGCGAATCGGCCAGGTAGGCGGTGGACCGGATTCGGTAGCGCAGGTAGTCGTGCGAGACGGCCTCGTGCAGGCCGACGGCGAGCGCTTCGAGGTCTCGTCCAGCCAGGCCACCGTACGTCGGGAAGCCCTCGGTGAGGACGAGCATCGTGCGCGCCTGCGCAGCGAGCGCGTCATCGTTCATCGCCAGCCAGCCGCCGATGTTCCCGAGCGGATCCTTCTTGGCGCTCATCGTCATGCCGTCGGCGAGCGAGGCCATCTCGCGCACGATGTCGGCCACGTCGCGATCCTCATTGCCCGCCTCGCGTTCGCGGATGAACCAGGCGTTCTCGGCGAAGCGGCAGGCATCGAGGAAGAGCGGGATGTCGTAGCGAAGGGAGATCTCGCGAATCTCGCGCATGTTCTGCAGTGACACGGGCTGGCCGCCGCCGGAGTTGTTCGTGACGGTGAGCATGATCACAGGGATGTTCTCCCGCCCGTGCTCCTCGATGTAGGCGATCAGCTTCGCCGGATCGAGGTTGCCCTTGAAGGGATGGCGTGACTGGGGGTCACGGCCCTCGTCGATCACCAGGTCGGTGGCGACGGCGCCGCTGAACTCGATATTCGCTCGCGTTGTGTCGAAGTGCGTGTTGTTCGGGATGAACGTCCCCGGACCGCCGATCAGCGAGAAGAGGATCTTCTCTGCCGCGCGACCCTGATGCGTCGGGATGACGTGGGTGAACGGGAACAGTTCCTGGACAGCGTCGCGGAACATCTCCCAGGACGGAGAGCCCGCGTACGACTCGTCGCCGTGCTGGATGGCGGCCCACTGGTCGCGGCTCATCGCTCCGGTGCCGGAGTCGGTGAGCAGGTCGATCATCACGTCGCGCGAACGCAGTGAGAAGAGGTTGAAGTGCGCCGTGTCGAGGGCCGCGCGTCGCTCATCCTCGGTGGTTATCCGAAGCGGCTCGACGGAGTGGATGCGGAAGGGCTCGAAGATCGTCCGGTATTCCATGGCGTGACGCTATCTGTCAGGACCCCGCCGTTGCCCGTGGAGAAGGAGCAGCAGCACCGGGAGAAGGAGCAGCAGCACCGGGAGAAACGGCCAGAATCCCCCTCCGGCCGCCACTTCCTGTCCGTTTCTCCCGCAATGCGGGAGAAACGGACAGGAATCGCGTGGCGAGGGCCGTTTCTGGCCATTTCTCCCGGTGCTGCTGTACCGCTGTACCGCTGTACCGCTGTGTCGTGCGCGCTGGTGCTGCTAGCTCTGGATCGTGCCGGCGATGAAGTCCTCGACGGCCTGCTTCGCCTCACTGTCGTTGTACTGCACCGGCGGCGACTTCATGAAGTAGCTCGACGCAGACAGGATCGGTCCGCCAATGCCGCGGTCCTTGGCGATCTTCGCGGCTCGCACAGCGTCAATGATCACGCCGGCGCTGTTGGGCGAGTCCCAGACCTCGAGCTTGTACTCAAGGTTCAGGGGGGCGTCGCCGAATGCACGACCCTCAAGTCGAACGAATGCCCACTTGCGGTCATCGAGCCATGCGATGTAGTCACTCGGTCCGATGTGGACATTGCGCGCGCCCATGTCATGCGAGGTGACCTGCGAGGTGACGGACTGCGTCTTGGAGACCTTCTTGGACTCGAGGCGGTCGCGCTCCAGCATGTTCTTGAAGTCCATGTTGCCGCCGACGTTGAGTTGGTAGGTGCGATCGAGGATCACGCCGCGATCCTCGAAGAGCTTGGCCATGACGCGGTGCGTGATGGTCGCCCCGACCTGGCTCTTGATGTCATCGCCGACGATGGGCAGGCCCGCGTCGACGAACTTCTGGGCCCACTCGGGTGTGCCGGCGATGAAGACGGGCAGGGCATTGACGAAGCCGCAGCCGGCATCGATCGCGCACTGCGCGTAGAACCGGGCCGCGTCCTCGGAGCCAACAGGGAGGTAGCAGACGACGATGTCGACCTCTGCGGCCTTGAGTGCGGCGACAACGTCAACCGGGTCGGCATCGGACTCCGTGATGGTCTCGCGGTAGTACTTGCCGAGGCCGTCGAGGGTGGTGCCGCGCTGCACGATCACGCCTGTCGGCGGGACATCAGCGAACTTCAGGGTGTTGTTCTCGGACGCATTGATCGCCTCGGAGAGGTCGAGTCCCACCTTCTTGCCGTCAACGTCGAATGCGGCGACGAACTGCACGTCGCGGACGTGATACTCGCCGAACTGCACGTGCATCAGGCCGGGGACGAACTCAGCCGGATCGGCGTCCTTGTAGTACTCGACGCCCTGTACGAGCGACGAGGCGCAGTTGCCGACGCCAACGATTGCTACCCGAACTGAACTCATTGCTGCTCCTTAGTGATGGACGTGCGTTCATTGGTGATGAGCTCGTTTAGCC
>CAJAKT010000152.1 GCA_903940375.1 uncultured bacterium
CGTCGGCGAACCTCAGCAGCTCGACGTTACGGACCAGGTCCGTGCCGTCCGGACCGGAGACCGTGAACTGGACGCCAGAGCCGGTGACGGTGTACGCCGACGAGTTGCCCGAGAACACCGCCACGTCTGCCCCGTTGGGGGACGCTGGGTAGACGATGCTCTTGGCCGCCGACATGGCGCTCGGGTTGAGGGTGCCGTTCAGCAGCTGAGGCGAAACTGCCGCCAGGCTGTCGACGAGACCCACGCCGGTGACATTGAGCTGCACCTGCAGGTAGGCATCGCCGTCGATGACGTCGTTGCCGCCGCGTCCTTCGAGGACGTCGGCACCGTTACCGCCGATGAGAACGTTGCCGCCGCTCCAGTTGTTCGCCCCGATCAGGGCCTGGAGGCCAGCAATGCTGGCGACCTCGTCAGCGCCGAGGGCATCAGAGTTGCCATCGGCCCGAACGAGAGTCGACCTGCTGTCGCCCCGCAGCGTGTCGGCGAACGCACCGCCGGACAGCGCCTCAACCTCTGCGTACGTATCGAAGTTGTTCGGATTGACGGGCTGGTTCGACAGGTCAGCGCCGAGGCCCGAGGGTGTCCGGGAGCCGAGGTACGTGGTCCAGTCGAAGCCGAGACCACCGAGGTAGTCGTCGACCTGCGACAGGACCAGGTTCCCGTTCACGTTGCTCTCGCCGACGAAGACGTCCATGAGTCCGCCGCCGTCATAGGCATCCACGCCGTTGCCGCCGATCAAGACATCCTGGCCGGGGGTGTTCAGGTCGATGCCGAACGGCGAGATCATGTCGCCGGTCAGCGCATCGTCCTGCGCGCCACCCTCAAGCCAGTCGTCGCCGTCGTCGCCGGTCAGGCCGTCGGGTGAGACGCTGCCTAGCATCCGGTCGTTTCCGGTGCCGCCGAGTGTGGTGACACCGCCGATGCCGGACTCCATGTAGTCGTCGCCGGTCAGGCCGTTCATGATGTCGCCATCAGGCCCACCGTTGAGGACGTCGTGGCCGGGGCCACCGGTCATCAGATCGGCACCCCCGGTGTTGACCAGGATGTCGTTTCCGGTGCCGCCATAGGTGATGTCAGCGCCGATACCGGCGTTGACGAAGTCGGCGTTGTCTCCAGCGCGAACGGTGTCATCGCCACCATCCGTGCGGATCCAGTCCCGACCCGTGGTGCCACCGACGACCAGGTTGTCAACGCCGCCGTTGTAGGTGACGTTCCGGGTGTAGGCACCGCCCGCTGCCGCGCTGCCGCCGATGTTCACCGGGCCAGTGATGTCGGAGATCGCTCCAGCGCTCACCAACGGGTAGACCAGGGGAGCTGGCATGCGCTCGAGGTCGACCGTTACTGCAGGCACCGTGAACAGGTTCGCCGGCAGCACTGTCGCATCGGTGTTGCGCTGGAACATCTCGGAGATCGTGTTGCCCTCGATCACCGACAGCAGGTTCAGGCCCTCGAGACGGAACAGGTAGTAGAACCGGTCACCGTCCTGCAGGTTCAGCATGGCGTCCGCGAACACCGCGTTGAACGTTGGGCCAAGCAACTCACCCGCAGCGTCATTGCGACGCTCGGCCAGGCCGCCGACCCACAGGTCGATGTTGTTGAGCCCCGTAGTGCTGGTCGGGAAGTTGACCGTGTCCGCCATTCGATCGTCTGCCGCTGCGCGACGACGATTGACGTCGTTACCCACCGGGTTGCCATCGGCCACGAGGATGTCGCCTGGCGCGACGGCATACGCCGCCACGAAGTTGCGCAGCGACTCGGGGTGGCCGAGTGCCGCACCGAAATCGCCCCAGTTGGCGTACGGAGCCAGGCCGACGGCCGTCCGCATCCCGTTGAGGCTCGGAGTGCCGGTGTCGCGTCCTCGCACGATGTTGAGGGTGCCGAGGTCGAGCGGCAGCCCCAGCAGGCTGTTACGCAGTGCGCTGGTGACGAACTCGTCGATCTCACTGCCACGCTGCTGGTTCATGCCGCGGGCGATCACGCCAGCCGCTTCTGCGGCGTTCGCGTAGTTGCCCGCAACGTCGGGGTCGTCCTTGAAGGCGTCCGGGTTCAGGAAGGCGCTGATCAGGCTGATGTTGTCCTGATTGCCACCTGCCTTCTGGCACTCCACCGTCTCGCGCAGCATCGAATGCCCGAAGCGGTACACCGCGTGCGCGAACTCGGCCGGGATGTCCGGCTGGAGGATGCTCGGGTTGTACGTGGCGAACGGCAGGATGCCGGGTGAGAACGTGCGAGCGAACTCCTCGAAGACGGCGTGCTGGTACTCTATCTCGTTGACCACACGCGCTGCCTGGAACAGTCGCTGCTCACGCGTCCAGCCGGCGGCGTTGAACCCGGTGTTGAGGCCCGTGTTTCCGCTGACGATCGCGTTGATGTCGTCCACGAGCCGGTTGTGCTCGAGGTGGAACATCGTGTGGACCGCGGTCAGGCCGATGTTCTCGTTGCCACGGCCATCGCCGGTGATGAAGTGCCGACCCAGGAGTGCCGCGTCGTAGGACGCGTCAGGGACCGCGTTGTGCGCGATGTCGTCCAGGAAGGCGTGACCGGTCTTCGTCACACCAGTCGTGCCCACCGGGACTGCGAGGTTGCCTTCCCGCACTCCGCCGGCCGTCAACACCATCTGCGGGAGGCCGTTCGGCCCTGGGATGAAGTTGCCGTACTCGTCGGTGAGCAGCAGCGGCACGTTGAAGACGTCAGTGTCCACGAGCGCGATGCCCAGGAGGTTGGCTGCCTGCAGCTTGGTCTCGGCCCAGTCCGCGATGTAGCCGGCATTGAGTCCGCCGCCGTCGAGCAACTTGCCCGTGTCCTCGCCCGCACCATTCGGGCCGGTGGGGGCATACGCGCGCAGGAACACCTGCTTGGACGCATGCGAGGCGTAGGTCTGGTTCTGGTCGATCCATGAGGTGGTCGAGTTCATTCCCGAGTCGCCGGAGCCGAGGATGGTCCGGTTGGCGATGATGAAGTCAGTGCCACTCGGAACCGTCAATGGGTCTGTGGCATCGAGTGGCACGACGACGGCTTCGGTGCCGGTCTTCCCTACGAGGTCGAGGCCGTGATCGAAGAACTGTCCGAAGAGGGTGAACATGCCGTTCGTGGGCGGCGCTGCCGGCTGCCCGAGCACGGGCGCCCCGCCCGGCGGAACGTTGAGGATCAGGGCGGTCTGCTGGCCTTGCGGGCCTGGGACACCGTCCGTCGCCCCTCCGCCAGCGGCTGCCGCGGCTGCGCCATTCGTGCTCGGGTCCTGGTCGACGATCAGGTTGCTGATCACGCGGGGCTGGGCATCGGCCACTGACGTGCCCCGAGTGGTGTAGCTGGATGCGGCGATCGGACCAATCGGCGAGGTAGGCAGGTTCTCGGTGTTGCGCCAGTTCGGGGTGCCGAGGCGTGGGAAGGCCCGATCCGCCGCGCCCAAGTCCTCGGGCAGCGCCGGGTCCATAGCCGTGCGATTTGCAGGGATGGTCGACGCCGCGAAGAGGTTGTTACCGCGACCATCAACCTGGCGCAGTCCGAACGGATCGCGAGGGTCGGCGACGCAGGGCTGAACCGTGCAGTCCAGCACCGACGTCGGGGCCACGAGGCCGCCGGGGGCCCCCGTGCCCTTCGTGGCATGTGCCTCTGAGATCTGGATCTGCTTCAGGATGAACTGGACGTCACCGACGGTGAGTTCAAGGCCGGCGCTCACGCCCGCGGCGTTCGCCGGCTGCGTCGACACGAGTCCGAGCGGCAGCAGGCCGACGCCTAGCAGCAGCGCGGCACCGCCTGC
>CAJAKT010000153.1 GCA_903940375.1 uncultured bacterium
CCCGCGCCACCCTTCTTGCCCTTCTGCACGCCAGCGCTGTCGACACTCGGGCCGCGGTCGGCGTTGACGGACCCGTCGGGGTCAACGGGCTCGTCGCACAGCCAGCACCGCCAGCCGTCGCGCTCGCCCACCTCATTCAGGTCGCTCATGCTCGCAGGCTACGGGGTGGCGGCCACCCCCTCGCACGCCGTGCGTCTGGGAGGCTGAACTCGTGACGGTCAGCGGTCCCATCGTGCGACGTGCCGAACCGCCCGACTACCCCGCGGTCGCCTACATCCGAGCGCGCAGCTGGCAGGTGGCCTACGCGGCGTTGATGCCAGCAGAACTCCTGGCATCCCTCACCGATCCGGAGACCCTGCGGATCCGCGCGGAAGCGATGGGCACGGGGACGATGGCCGAGACATGGGTGGCGCTGGTCGATGGTGACGTCATCGGGTTCGTCGCGATCGGCGACGAGCGCACGGACACACCTCCTGACCCCCTGCACGGCGAGGTGTACGCGCTCTACGTGCTCCCCGAGCACTGGGGTGACGGAGCCGGCCATGCGCTGATGAACACGGCCACGTCCCAACTGGCCGCCCGCGGGTTCGGCATCGTCAGCCTCTGGGTGCTTGAAGGCAACCCTCGCGCGATCGCCTTCTACGAACGCCAGGGATTCGCTCACACCGGCGAGCGCATCCTGTCCAGGTTCGATGGGCTGCCCGAGGTGCGGTTCATACGTGGCCTGAACCCCGCGCTGACCTGATCGTCTGGGCCCCGCGGCCTCCTATCTGTCCACAGTTCGTCGGGCAGCTGGGCCGGCATCAGCTGACGAGTTACCCGGGCGCAGTAATGTTTGCATCTGTAAACAACTCGAATGGACGATCATGTCGACTGGTCCCGCTGCGAGACCCACATCTGGGAACGCCACCGTCTCCTGGTCCGCTGGGCCATCGAAGCGATTGCTGATCCCGGAGCGGGCGGTCCGTCCGAATCGTCGGCCACTCTCCGGGAGCCCGCGGTCTCCTGGTGGTTGTCCTCGTCCGTACGGCCGGCGGACTCACTGCCGCAACTGCCTGGCACGCCAATTCGACGTACCAACGACACTACGAGGACAGAGGGACTCCATGACTCGCATACCTGATGCAGAGGCCGAGATCCGCGACTTACAGTCCCACTCAACTCAACTCGCCAGCCAATCGGCCGAGGGGCTACCACCAGCCCGGCCACTTCACGACACGACAACAGTCGCTGTTCGCCTGATCAGGAAGGACGCCGACGCGATCGCCGCGTTGGCTGACGAACAGGGCGTCCCCGTGTCGACGCTGCTCCGCATGTGGATCCTCGCCGGGTTGAAGGACGAGCAGGGCGACACCGTCGGAGCAACACTGTCCGAACTTGAACGAGGCCTACAGCGGCTGCGCCAGGCCCTCGGCTGACCTCACCGTGCGACGATGACGACATGGCTCCCGCGGCACGCGAACCCATGGCCTCGACGATCCGCGACGAGGACTGGGACGACCGTGACATCACCGATCAGTCCTTCGAGCTGACCCTCTTCGACGATGTCGACCTGACGGACTCGCGGATCAGCACCTGCGTCTTCGATCGCTGCACCTTCCGCAACGTCCGCTTCAACGCCGCCACCATCACGGCGACGGCCTTCACCAACTGCACCTTCGTCCGCTGCTCCTACTTCGGCACGACCTTTGACGGCTGCAAGGTGGTGGGTTCGACCTTTGAGCGCTGCACGTTCTCGACGATGACCGCCAACGGCGGAGACTGGTCATTCACCAGCCTCGCCCGCGCTGATCTACGCGGCGTGCGCATGGCTGACGTCCGCATGCGTGAAGCCGATCTCACCGACATGCGCGCCGAGGGTGCCTCGTTCCGCGGCATCGACCTCAGCGGCGCGATGCTCCAGGGCGCGAACCTGTCCGAGTGCGACCTGCGCGGCAGCGACCTGTCGACGATCGACCCCACCACGGTGCGGCTGCGTGGAGCGATCATCGGCTGGCAGCAGGCCGTTCAGCTGGCGACGGCCCTCGGCCTCGAGGTCGCGCCGGACTGACCTGTGTCAGGCCCGAATCGCCTCCGCCAGATCGGCGAAGTCGGTGACGAGGGCAGCCATGTCGGCTGGCGTGTGGGCCAGCGACACGAGCCACTGCTCGTCGAGTCCGGGCGGGGTGAGGATGCCGCGGTTGAGTCCCCACAGCCAGCTCAGCTCGGCCGTGCCGAAGTCGGTGCGCTTGTAGTCGCGGTAGTTCCGCACCGGGGTCGTCGACCACGTGACAGCGCCCTTGACACCGAATCCCACCGTGTGGGCCGGCAGCTCGTAGCGCGCGATCACATCGTCGAGCGCGCGCAGAGCGCCCTCGTTGATGGACTCCGCCGTCGCGAGCGCCTCCTCCGTGCATACCTCGTCAACTGCAGCAGCGGCCGCCATGACGAGCGGGTTGCCGTTGTAGGTGCCGAAGTGCGGCATGCGTCCGTCGGTGACCGCCTGCATGACGTCCTCGCGACCGCCGAACGCCGCCAGCGGCAGGCCGCCGCCGATGCTCTTGGCGAGGGTCACGAGGTCGGGGGTGACGCCGAGCCGGTGCGAGGCGCCCGCGTATCCGGCCGTCAGGCCCGTCTTGACCTCGTCGAAGATCAGCAGCACGCCGTGGTGGTCGCATGCCGCACGGACAGCAGCGAGGTAACCCGCGTCGGGAAGGACGATGCCGACGTTCTCGAGCACCGGCTCCATGACGACGGCCGCGATCTCGTCAGCGTGGGCATCGAGAATGTGCTCGAGGCGATCGATGTCGTTGTACGGCACGACGTGGACGAGACCGGCCTCGACCTCGAACGGCACGACCGCGCTCGGGAAGCCCTCCGGTCCGGCCTCCGCGATGTCGGGCTTGACCGAGACGGACAGGGCGTCGTAGCCGCCGTGGTAGCCGCCCTCGATCTTGACGATGCCATGACGATGCGTGAACGCACGGGCCGTACGGACGGCATACATCGTTGACTCGGTTCCGGAGTTGGTGAAGCGCAGCCGGTCGAGGCCGAAGCGCTCCTGGAACCGCTCAGCAACCTCGGTAGCCGTCGGCGATGGCGTGACGAACAGGGTTCCCGTCGTCTGGAGGGCCTCCGTGACCTTCTCGACGATGACAGGGTTCAGGTGGCCCACCAGCATGGCCCCGAAGCCCATGGAGAGGTCGAGCAGCTGACGACCGTCGACATCCGTCAGCCAGGCCCCGCGCGCCGAGGCGATCGAGATCGGGTACGGGTCCCAGTGCTGGAAGGACGATGTCACGCCGAGGGGAAGCGACTTGCTCGCCCGCACGTTGTGGACGGCCGATGCGGGGGTGCGCTCGACGAACGTCTCCCACTCGGCAGCGAGGAGCGCCGCCACCCGATCACGATCGACCGGAGTGGACGAGGCCGGGATGCTGCGCCAGGTAGCGGGGTCGTGAGCCGGCCACGTCGCTGAGTCCTGCGTGGTGTTGGGCGCATCGGTGGTCATGGCGCAGAGCTCCTGGGCTGAGTCGAATGGGGCGAACCACCCAATCGTACTGAGTCGAGGTGCCCACGGATCGGGGAATAGCCGCCGGTCAGGGCTCTGGCCGGACCTCGTGGCCGAGAGGCAGGCGACCTGACAGGATTCCCCGCGTGGCATTCGCGCTGAAGTCGGCCCTGATCGGCACAACGCATATCCGCCGCGAGCAGATGAAGTTGCGCCGTCCGCTGCTCTCGGCGGTCGTGACCGCCATTCTCACCGCCCTCTGCATTGCCGGTGGCGAGCCGAAACTGGCCTTTCCCCTAGCCGTCGGCGCCTGGTTCGCGGGGGTTGCCGACACAGGAGAGGCGATCGGCGACCACTGGCGCAGCATGCTGTGGACAACGGTCTGGGTCTCCATGGGTGCTCTGCTCGGCGGACTCACGTCACAGATCGGCTACCTCGAATTTCTCACGGTCGCCGCGATCGCCTTCGCCTGCGGGTTCGCCGGAGCCATCGGGCCGCGTGGTGCACTGAACGGCCTGCTCATGCTGGTTGTCTATGCGGTCTTCGCAGGCGCGCCAACGACCGACCTCGGGGCTATCCAGACCGCACTCGTGGTCGTCCTCGGCGGCGTCATCCAGGTCATCATCGCCATCCTCCCGACTGCCGTGATGCACCCCCGCCGGTTGCGCAGCTCCCGCCCGCCGGTGGAAGCCCTACTGACTCGACTGCGCAGCCACACCGCGATCGATGACATGTTCCTGCGGCATGCTGCTCGGCTCGCCATCGCCATGGTGGCCGCAACGGCTCTCTCCAGCGCAACGAACTGGCCGCATGAGTACTGGATTCCCATGACGGTCGCCTGGATGACGCGGCCCGACAAGGACGGGACGTCAACGCGGGTCGTCGAGCGCATCCTCGGCACGCTGGCAGGGATCCTCGCCGCAGCGATCCTCATCGACGGGCTGGACAAGGGCCCATACGTGCTCGCGGTGATCATCGGGTGCGGCGTCTTCGTCAGCCTCGTCTTCCTCCAGGCCAACTACGCGCTTGCGGTCGTGGGCCTGACGACGACCGTCATCGCCCTGTTCACCCTCCTCGGCGAACCGGTCAGCGGCACCGCGCCCTATCGCATCGCGGCCACACTCGCGGCCGGTGTCATCACGGTGCTGGCCTCGTTCCTGTGGCCGCTGAAACCGGCGGATCCCGCCTGAGTGATCCGCTACAGCCACTTGCCGTAGAGCAGATCCTCCGGTTGCGCTATCTCGGCGGCCACCGGAATCCCGCGGAACTTCGACATGATCGCCGTCCCCCACGCCGCTGCCTTGGGCATGAGCTCACGATCGGCCGTCTGCATGCGGTCCCGGACCAGCAGGACGCCAAGGTCGGCTCCCGGATAGCGGTACTCGTTCACGCCGTACACGCGCAGGTAGAACGCCTCGTCCGGGCCGGTGACGTTGTGCCAGTCAGTCTCCATCCGGACGAACCGGATCTCCCCGTCCTCACCCATCCGCCACAGCCCACTGGCCGGCGCCTCCGTGATGATCTCCACCTCGTCAGTGGTCTGCTTGAGGACAAGCTGACTCCACCGGTCGAACTCACGCCAGCGACTCTGCACCGCGTCAAGGTCGCATTCCCAGTCGACATCCATGAACTCCAGCAGGTGGAACAGGAACAGTGGAGCACCGCCGTATCGGGAGGTGATCAGGTTGGTGAGCGGTGAGGCACCAGAGATGCGCGGATTGATCTCGCCGAGATAGACCGTGTCGTCGTCGAGGTCGATCAGGTAGTCCATGCAGAAGACGCCGCGGTAGCCCTCCTCGTACAGGCGGTTGCCGAGCTTGCGCGCCATCTCGCGAATCCGGGCCTGGTTCTCCATGCCGAAGGAGATCGGCGCGCAGTCGTTCCCGCACCAGCCGCCCTTGTACGGCGTGAGCTCCTCGAACCCGGTGAGGTCGACCTGCACGGGGCCGACGAGTGTGCCGTGCCGCGTGGCAACGGCCTC
>CAJAKT010000154.1 GCA_903940375.1 uncultured bacterium
CGCTCGCGGAGGGGTCAGACGACGCGGCGGCAGTCGGCCCGGAGCCGCTTGCCCGGGAGGTGTCGGCACACATCCGACGACGGGACCTCGCCGCCGTGATGCACCGACCAGTACGAGCCCATACCCTGCAGGCACGAGTCCTTCAGGGCACCCGCCGCCGCACACACGCCTGCTCCGATCGTCAGGTCGTCAGGGTGGTACTTGACGGTGCGGCTGCCGACGCCGCGCGCGCACACCTGGCGCCCCAGCTCACTGCCAGCCTCGCGGCACCATGCCATTGCTCCGGGGTAGTCGTCGGGCGACTCGGCGAGGTAGACGGTGGGCGCGTAGAACCAGCAGTTGGGCGCGTAGTCGGTGCGAATCGTCCGGCAGTAGGCGCGTGCCTGGTTCGGGTGGTGGGAGATGTCGGTCGCCTGCTCGCCGGCGACATGCTGCGCAGAGAGGTCGGACGAGAACAACTGCATGAAGATGCCCTCGCCGCAGCGGGCGGAGAGCATCCGACTTGGCGCGAGATCGCAGAGCCTCATCGACTCGTCGACGTCCATGCCTGTCGCGAACATCGCGCCGTGTCCGACGCCGTGGAAGCACGATCCGGTATTGGCCGGTGCGCAGATGCGAAGCAGGTCGCGTTCGATGTGCTTCGAGTCGCCGAGGGCCATCTCGACGACACCGTGGGTGTACCCGCCCCCGCAGACCTCGCTGCCCTCGGCGATGGCTGTGCGGGCATTGGCGTCGGCCTTCATGACGGCGGCATGGCCCAGTTCGTGCGCGATGGCATGGCAGACGCCCTCCAGTGCGGGGATCTCGCCGATGCGCTGCTCAAGCAGGGCAAGTGCGGCGCCGTTGCCGTGTGCCGACTGCTCGGCCGTCACCTCGGCGCGAGTGGTGTCGAAGAGAGTCGCTGCGTCGCCTGCCTCGGCTGCCTCGCTGGGCATCGGGACCGGCATGACCATGGGTGCGGGAGGTGTTGCGGATGGCGTCGGGGCGACGTTGTCGCTCGCGGAGCAGGAGGCGAGTGACACCACGACGGCGATGGCCAGGGCCAGCGCCCGAGCGAGTGGGCCCATGGCGGCGATCCTAGGCGGGTGGGACCGTCGGGCGACCGGTTCCGGACGACGTAGGATCGGCTAAATGGACGAATACCGGGATTTCCTGAGAATCCCGGGCGTCAAGCCGCTCCTCTTCGCGTCGACGTTCGGTCGTCTGGCCTATTCCATGGTGAGCCTGGCGGTCTTCTTCCAGGTCCAGAGCATCACGAACAGTGTCGGGGCGGCCGGACTTGCGGTCGGCCTGACCAGCGGGATGGGCGCCCTGACGGCCGGTCCGCGCGGCCATCTCGTCGACCGGTTCGGACAGACGCGACCGCTTTTCGCCTTCGTCCCGGCGTACGCCGTCAGCTGCCTGCTGCTTGCCTTCTTCGCGGGCGGCTCCGTGACCGCCCTGCTCCTCAGTGCATTGATCGGGCTCACCGCACCGCCGATCAACATCAGCATCCGACCGCTGTGGCAGGACATCGTGGGCGCGGAGCGCGTGCGAATGGCCTACAGCGTCGACACGTCGTACCACAACCTGATCATGCTGCTCGGTCCCGTGTTCGCGACGCTGCTGGCCCTGAACGTCTCGCCGTCGTCGGGCATCGCGGTCGCTGGCGTGAGCATGCTCATCGGCGGACTCCTGTTGGCA
>CAJAKT010000155.1 GCA_903940375.1 uncultured bacterium
CGTGCCGAGCGGATCTCGGCGAAGTCCGCCAGTGCGGCGACCCGCTCGACGGCATGGTCGACGATCGGATCCGGATACCCGTGGAGGGATCCGTCGAGCGCGTTCCACGGCTCGTGGACGGATGCTCCGGGCAGGTGTCGCAGTTCGGGGATGTACCGGCGTACGTAGTCCCCAGCCGGGTCGAAGGTGAGCCCCTGCCGGATGGGGTTGAAGACGCGGTAGAACGGTGATGCGTCGGTACCGCAGCCCGCGGTCCACTGCCAGCCGTGCGCATTGCTCGCGAGGTCGGCATCTCGCAGCCAGTACATGAACTCCGTGGCCCCGCGCTGCCACGGCAGGTGCAGGTCCTTGACGAGGAAGCTCGCCACGACCATCCGCACCCGGTTGTGCACCCAGCCCTCGGCACGGAGTTGCCGCATTCCCGCATCGACGAACGGGTAGCCCGTGCGGCCCAGGCGCCACGCCTCAAACATGGTGTCGGCCTGCGGGCCGTCGGTCCATCGCATCACGTCGTCGAAACGCGGGTCGAGGGACACCCGTGCACTCGACGGCTGCTGGGCGAGGACATCGGCGTAGAACTCCCGCCAGCACAGCTCCTTGGCGAATACCTCGTCCTGCGGTCCGAGGTCGGCCAGCATCGTGCGCGGGTGGATCTCGCCCCATTTGAGGTGGCTGCCCATCGCACTGGTGGCGGCGAGGTCAGCTCGGTTGCGGAGGTCGGCGTAGGACGCGAGGTCGCTGACACGGTAGGCCTGCCACGCGGTGCGGGCTGCCTCCTCGCCGGCCGGCGGGAGCGTCAGCGCGCCTAGATCGGGTGCGGTGGGGAAGCCGTCACAGTCGAGGGGCATCCACCAGTCCACTCCCCGTGGGGCCGATGCGGGTGCGCGCCATCCGTGCCGCACCCAGGCTCGATAGAACGGGGTGAACACCCGGTAGGAGGTGCCGTCGTCCTTGGTCACCCGGCCGGGCGACACCGCGTAGGGGGAGCCCGTGCGGATCAGCGGCACGTTCCCGAGGGTGGCCTCGACGGCTGCGTCGCGCTGGCGGCCGTAGGGCCCGAAGTCCTCGGCGATGTGCACGGACATGGCGCCGGCGGCCGCCACCACGCGGGCGACGGCTGGAGCGGGCGAGCCGTGCTGGATGAGGAGGTTGCCGCCGAGGCTCTCATCGAGTCGACGGAGGGAGGCGACGAGATAGGCCTGGCGCACCGGTCCGGCCGCGTCCCAGAGAGTCGGATCGACAACGAAGAGGGGTACCACTCGTCCGTCGCCGTCTGCTGCGGCCGCATCAGCGGCTGCCAGTAGGGCGGGGTTGTCGTGCAGTCGCAGATCGCGGCGGAACCACATGACGGACGGCACAGGCCAAGGCTAGGCCTCGGGCGGAGGCCGCGCGCGATGCGCGTCGCTGAGACGGTCGCCGTCGGGTGGGCGAGACTGGGGGCATGCTCACCGCAGCCGGATACGCAGCACTTGCCGCGTCGACGCTCGTGATCGGAGCGCTGCTGGCATACGGGCTCAACCCCGCACCTCGGGTCACCGCGGTGATCATGGCTATCGGCAGCGGACTGCTCATCGGATCGGTCGCCTACGACCTCGTTGCCGACGCCACCGGATCCCTGCCTGTGCTGACGATCGCGGTTTCGCTGATGGTGGGTGCCTTCACGTTCGTGCTCGGCAGTCGCCTCATCGAACGCCGTGGCGGTCGTCGTCGTAAGAACCCCACGGGTGCAGGTGCTGCGGACGACGATCGGCCGCTGGCCATCGTCCTGGGCAGTGCACTGGACGGTATCCCCGAGTCCTTCGTCCTGGGCCTCAGCGTGCTCAGTGGCGGGGTGAGCGTCCCACTGCTGGTCGGGATCGGGCTGTCGAACCTGCCTGAGGGAATGGCGGCCTCGAGTGGGCTGCGCGTGCAGCGGTGGCCGTTGCGCCGGGTGCTGGCGATGTGGGCGGCGGTCGTGGTGACGAGCGCCATCTCGGCAGCCGCCGGCCATGAGCTGCTGGCGACCGACGACGGCACCCTGACCGGCATCGTCCAGACGTTCGCGGCCGGTGCGCTGCTGGCGATGATCGCCGACACCATGGTCCCCGAGGCCTACGAGGTGGAGCGGATGTGGACGGGCGGCCTGGTGGTCTCGGGCTTCGCCCTGTCCCTGGTCGTGGCCGCGTTACTCGGTTGAGGAAGTGGCTGATTCGCTAGATTAGCGACGAATCCCATCCCTCTTGAGCCTGGTGGACACACGTGAGCGATCTGATCGACACCACGGAGATGTACCTGCGCACAATCTTCGAGCTGGAGGAGGAAGGGATCGTCCCGATGCGTGCCCGCATCGCGGAGCGGCTGAGCCAGAGCGGGCCGACCGTCTCCCAGACGGTGGCGCGGATGGAGCGCGACGGCCTGGTCGTCGTCGCGGAAGACCGTCATCTCGAGCTCACGGCTGCGGGCCGTGACACCGCCACTCGCGTCATGCGCAAGCACCGGCTTGCGGAGTGCCTGCTGATCGATGTCCTGGGCCTGCCGTGGGAAGAGGTGCATGCGGAGGCGTGCCGATGGGAGCATGTCATGAGCGAGTCGGTCGAGCGCCGGGTCCTCGAACTTCTCAACAACCCCACGCTGTCGCCGTATGGGAATCCGATTCCCGGGCTGGCCGAACTCGATCCGGCATCCGCGGCCACCTGGTCGGCTGAGTCCCTGGTGGCACTCAGTGACGCGGCGCAGGACGAGGTGAGGCGTGTCATCGTGCGCAGCATCGCCGAGCCGTTGCAGGACGATGCCGAGTCGATGGCGACGATGCGAAGGATCGGCGCGATGCCGGGGGCATCGGTGAAGGTGCATCGTTCGGCGGGCGGCGTCACGATCGGCAGTGGTGGCGAGTACAGCGAGTTGCCCTACGACCTAGCGGCGCACGTACTGGTCGAGACCGCCGGCTAGCAGATGCGGGGCAGCTGCTCCGCAAGCGGCAGGTCGACGACGCGGGTGCCGCCGATGCCGGTCTTGGCGACGACGACACCCGGGTGCTCCTCGACCACATGACCGATAAGCGTCGCGCCGGATCCGAACTCATGTGCCCGCATGATGTCGAGGGCGCGCTCGGTGTCATGGGCGGCAACGAAGGCGACGAGCTTGCCTTCGTTGGCGACGTAGAGCGGGTCGAGTCCGAGGAAGCCGCAGGCAGCGCGGACATCATCAGGGACGGGCACATCGCGCTCGACGATGCGCATGCCGGTCCCGGATGTCTTGGCGATCTCGTTGAGGGTTGCTGCCACGCCGCCACGTGTTGGGTCACGCATCATGTGCACCTCGATGCCGGCGGCCAGCAGCGAGTCGACGAGTCCGTTGAGCGGCGCGCTGTCAGTGACGATCTCCGACCCGAACTCCAGGCCCTCGCGGACGCTCATGACGGCGATGCCGTGCATTCCGATCGCACCGGAGACGATGATCGCATCGCCCGGCCGCACGCGATGGGGTCCGAGGTCTATGCCGGCAGGGATCAGCCCGATGCCGGCCGTGTTGATGTACACGCCATCGCCGTTGCCGGCGTCTACGACCTTGGTGTCACCGGTGACGATCGATACGCCCGCCCGACGGGCAGCGGCTCCCATGGCCTCCGCGATGACGCCGAGCTCATCGATGCGCATGCCCTCCTCGAGGACCATGCCGACCGAGAGCGCGAATGGTCGCGCACCGGTCATCGACACATCGTTGATCGTGCCGTTCACCGCGAGGTCTCCGATATTGCCGCCCGGGAAGAAGCGGGGGCGGACGACATAGGAGTCGGTGCTGAAGGCCAGTCGTGCACCACCGGCTTCGAGGACGGCTGCATCGCCGAGCTGATTCAGGGGAATGTCATTCACGGTGCCGGAGAACGCCGGCAGGAACAGGTGCTCGATGAGCTCGGCAGAGAGTCGGCCACCTCCGCCATGGCCCATGACGATGGTGGGGTAGTCGCGCAGTGGCAGCGGGCAGGACCAGTTCTCGAGGTCCAGGTGGCCGGTCGGATCGTTCACGCGCTCACCGCGGTGTCGATGCGTCGGAACTGGTAGTAGGCGGCACAGGCGCCCTCGCTCGAGACCATCGGGGCCCCGAGTGGCATGCGCGGTGTGCACTCCTTGCCGAAGGCGCCGCACTGATTCGGCTTGATCAGCCCCTGCAGGACCTCACCGCTGCGGCACAGCGGCGATTCCTCAGCATGGATATCGGTCACGTCGAATCGCAGCTCGGCATCGAAGTCGGTATACGCGTCGCTGAGTCGCCAGCCGGACGCGGGGATCGTGCCGATGCCACGCCAGGCCCGGTCACATGTCGTGAAGACGTCGGCAACAACGGCCTGCGCGGCGGCGTTGCCCGCTGCGGTGACGGCACGCGGGTAGGCGTTCTCGAGTTCGGCGCGGCCCTCCTCGAGCTGCACAAGTACGCGTCGGATGCCTTCGAGCACGTCGAGCGGTTCGAAGCCGGTGACGACGATCGGCACCTGGTACTCCTCGACGATGGGGACGTACTCACCCATCCCCATGACCGTGCAGACGTGCCCGGCGGCCAGGAAGCCCTGAACGCGACGGTTCGGGGAGTCGAGGATCGCGCGGATGGCCGGGGGAACGAGGACATGCGACACGAGGAGCGAGAAGTTCGTGAGTCCGAGTCGCTTGGCCATCGTGACCGTCATGGCGTTGGCGGGTGCCGTGGTCTCGAAGCCGATGCCGAAGAACACGACCTGCTTGTCAGGGTTGGCCTGAGCCAGCTTCACTGCATCGAGCGGCGAGTAGACGATGCGGATATCACCGCCCTCACTCTTGATGCGGAAGAGGTCGGTTGAGGAGCCGGGCACGCGAACCATGTCGCCGAACGAGCAGAAGATGACGTCGGGTCGCGCAGCGATTGCCAGCGCGCGATCGATCGTCTCGAGTGGTGTGACACAGACGGGGCAGCCGGGTCCATGGATGAGCTCGACGCCCTCGGGTAGCAGCTGGTCGATGCCGTTGCGGATGATCGTGTGCGTCTGGCCGCCGCAGATCTCCATGATCGCCCACGGCTGTGTGACGGTGGCCTGGATCTCCTGGAGTAGCCGTTGCGCGAGGTCGGGGTCGGAGAACTCGTCGAGGTACTTCATGCCGCTGCCATCACCGCGGGTCGAAGGTCACGCCG
Source organism: uncultured bacterium (assembly GCA_903940375.1). Classification (GTDB taxonomy): domain Bacteria; phylum Actinomycetota; class Actinomycetes; order S36-B12; family S36-B12; genus UBA10649. Next base: position 5,140 of record CAJAKT010000155.1, read on the forward strand.
AGCTCGTCGTCGAGCAGGCCGACGCTGCGGAAGAGCTCGAGGGTCTCGAGGGCCGACTTCTCGTCGAGTCGGGTGAGCGCGAATCCGACGTGGACGATCGTGTACTCGCCGATCACGGCATCGGGCAGGTAGGCAAGACAGACTTCCTTGCGGACACCGCCGAAGTCGACGGTGGCCATCCGGGTGCCATCTGCCTCCCAGATGTCCTCGATCCTGCCGGGAACTCCCAGGCACATGTCCTACGCCCTTTCCGTCGTCGCACCGCCGGCCGCGGCGATTGCCACCTGCCCGAGCGCGAGCCCGCCATCATTGGGAGGCACCCGCTCATGCACGAGAACCGTGAAGCCCTCCTGCGCAAGCCTGCCCTGACACAGCACCGTGAGCACGGTGTTTGCGAAGACTCCTCCGGTCAGACCGACGGTGTCCACTCCAGTGGCATCCCTGATGGCGACGGCGGCCTCGGCGACGGCCAGGGCCAGGCCCTCATGGAACAGTCGAGCCGCGACCCGAATGTCCAGTCCGTCCCGAACGGCCGCCACGGCAGCCCCGATCGCAGGCGCGGGATCCAGCCGCAGGCCGCTGCCGGTGTCCTCGATCGCCGGGGCCCAGGCGCGCGGGTCGTCGTCCGTGGGCGGGCTTGCGGCGGCCAGCGCCTCGAGCTCGATGGCGGCCTGGCCCTCGTAGTCGACGGACTGACGGACATCGAGCAGGGCGGCGACGGCGTCGAAGAGCCGTCCCATGCTGCTCGTCGGGGTGCAGCCCGTGCCGGTCTGCAGCATGCGGCCGACGATGGTCAGTTCGTTGGGTTCGGCGGCGGCCACGAGCGCAAGGGCGGGATCGACAGGGATGCCTGCGGCCGCCAGATGGGCGAGAGCAGTGCGAAGTGGTCGGCGCACCGCTGCATCGCCGCCGGGCAGCGCGACGGGGCTCAGGCTGCCGACTCGGTCGACGGCCGCGTAGGTGCCCAGGAGCAGTTCACCGCCCCAGATCGATCCGTCGGTTCCGTAGCCGGTGCCGTCGAAGGTGAAGCCGAGGACCGGGCGGTCGGCGGCCCACCGATGCTCGGCCAGGAGGGACGCCAGGTGAGCGTGATGATGCTGCACCGTCAGGTGCGCGACCCCTCGCCGGCCGGCTTCCTCACTAGCCCAGCGGCGAGACAGGTAGGCGGGATGGGCATCGCTGATGATGGCCGTGGGCTCGACATGTTGCAGAGTGGTGAGAGTTGCGACGGTCAGTTCGAGCATCGCCAACGTCTCGAGATTCTCGGTGTCACCAATGTGCTGGCTCAGCCACGCGTTCGAACCGTGTGCGACGCAGACTGCTGTCTTCAGCTCGCCGCCGACGGCGACGAGGCCGGGTGCAACGATGGGCAGAGTGATGGGCAGTGGTGTGTAACCACGGCTGCGACGCACGGGTTGGGGAGTCCCGCCAACCGAGCGGAGTACGGAGTCATCGCAGGCGACATGGATACGACGGTTGTGGTGGACCATGACGTCGGCCAGATCGGCCAGTCGCTCGCTGGCCTCCTCTCTGCTCGTGCAGATGGGCTCATCCGACAGGTTCCCGCTCGTCATCACGAGTACGCGCGGAGCGCCGGCGTCGAACAGCAGGTGATGCAGCGGGGCGTACGGCAGCATCACGCCCAGATAGGAGTTGCCCGGCGCAACCGATGTCTGCAGGTGGGTATCGATAGCGGGGGCCAGCAGAATCGGACGGGCTGGTGATACCAGTGCCGCGAGGGATGCCTCGTCAAGCTGAACCACTGCTCGTGCCGCATCGA
>CAJAKT010000156.1 GCA_903940375.1 uncultured bacterium
GATGGGACTGTCCGTTGCCCCTTCGGGACGATGCGAGCGAGACGGCGAAGGGCCCCTGCACACCGCTGCAGGGACCCCTCGTCTCAGGCCTGGCTAGAACGCCAGGCCGGGTGGAAACAGGTCGTCGACGACGGCCGCCTGATCGTCAGTCAGGTTGGCCGCATGACGCGGCAGCCAGGTGATCGTGGGTCCGACATGGCTCCACGAGTACACATCGCCACCGAGCATCTGCAGCCATCCCCCGCACCGGGCAGAACCGGTGTTGACGGTGAAGTAGCCGATGTCGTACCAACCGTCAGGGGCTGAATCCGCGACCAACTCCAGCAGCATGAGGCCGGAGACGCGGTCAACCCAGTCGGGATTGTGTGCCGGGTACTGGCTTCCCCACCAGTCGCGTGCCAGGTGCTCGGCGGCGTCGATGTCCAGCATCGATCCGCGGACTGATTCCTGGAAGCCGGGCCCGATCATGGCGACGCCGGCACCGACGCTCGCTGCCCGAGTGTCATGCAGCGATCGGCCAGCGAAGCCAGATGCAGTCTCGGCGTACCAGCCGGGGTCGAAGGTCATCAGATGCGAGGTTTCGAAGGTTCCGGACATAGCAGTGCTCCTCTCCCCCAAGACGGGGTTGATGTGGGTGGACGCAAGCCACCGTTGGAGCGTGAGGAGCGAAGGGAAGGGTCGCCGTGCCATGAGGTCAGCTGATCGCCGAATGTGAAGTGGGGCCCCTGCGCCATTGCGCAGAGGCCCCACAGCGGGACGTCACCTTGGATGGATGAACGGGGGTATCCGCTCACGCTGGGCTGGGCTGAGCACCTTCCATGGTGACGTCCGGGCGAGATCGTCGCCGGCCACACGGCCTCAGGTCTGTGGGTTCGCAGTCCAAAGGGCGTGGCTTATCGCTATGAGCATGAGGCAGTCGAAGGGGCGACCGCTCCATGGTGTTTGTCGGTGACCTTCACTGTCCGTGCCAGTGCCGACAACGCAAGAGTCCTCCGGAAGCCCCGTTGCAGTGCCCGTGGGTCCTATCGCGGCACCTCTCCCTCCTGGGAGAGCCGATCGTCCGGCCCGGAGACTGACTGGTCTGATGAAGCCACGCCGTCGGTCCGGGACCAGACGAGCGGCCGTTCGACCAGCCTGCTCTGGCCCGCATCAGTCAGCCGGTCCGGCTACATTTCCGGAAGTCGATCGAATCGGGGGGACCCATGGGCAAGGCATCGCGACGTAAGCGGACTGACGTCCCGGTGGAATCGCGTGATGCGAAGATCGTCCGCCAGATCATGCGCCGACTCAATGTTCCTGACTCACGCTGCTCACAGGTCGAGTTCTGGGACCGAACCGCTCTCCTGCTGGGCGAGGCGGATGTCGAGGAATGGCTCCGGCGCCAGGAGGACGACACCCCTGACTCCCAGTACGACTTCACGTACTCAACACTTGAGCGCGCCCTGTGCTGCGCCGTCGGCTGGAGATCGTGGCCCCTCGAGCAGGAGTGCACGTGGATGCTGCCCCGCTTGCGCGAGGCGCTTTCGGCACGGGGCCCTGATGAGCAGTTCGTCGTCGAGATCGGCGCCGGACCAGGGGCAGCCTCAGCCGTCCTATCAGCGGCCCTCGGCGTCCCCTTCCTCGCCGTCGATCCCCATCCGCTGACGGCCGGGCTGTCAGAACAGATCGCCGACCGCACTGGGGGGAAGGTCACCTCGGTGGTGGCTGGCGCGGAGGACCTGGCACGAGTCCTGGACGGTCGCGTGCCTGCCGCCGTGATCGGCATGGGTGTCTTCCGCTACTTCCAGCGCCATGTCCACCGCGATGGCGTATTCAGCTATTCCAACAGCATCGCGAACTACCTCCAGGCGGGCCGGCCGGATCCCCAGTCCGTCGACTTCTTCCAGGCCATCCGGCCTGCAGAGCTCCTTCTCAGCGAGGCCGCGTGCCCGGACTACGTCGGCGAGGTTGCGACCGCCGCGGCCGCGAGCGGCTACTACTTCGTGGAGGGGGGCCTTTCGCAGATGCGCACCGCCATACCGACCGGGCCCGTGGAGAACACCCTTATGCACCTGGCGTGCGCGCGCCTGTCCCCTGTGTCGGTTCCCTTGCTGCAGGCCACCTACTCACCACTGCCGGCTCCTCGGCCAGGCCTCCACTTGGAGGGACCCATGGCCGAGGCGCTGATGTACTCACTTGGCCCGGTGAAGACACTGCGACTGACCGAGCTGCGCTGGCGCGACGGGACGCTACGCCGTGCGGCGTTTCAGTACGGCGAACTGTTCGGGCACTACGACAGCACGGACCTCGACTATCGGCGTTTGACCTTCCACTCAGCCGCCGAATGGCCAGCCGCGGAGGCAAGGGCCGTGGAGTACGAGGAGGAGACCGTCCGTTCAGGAGAAGCCCAGGGAGGTGCACTCGTTCTCCCGGTGTCAGCCTGGTGACCACACCCTGAGCCGCGATACCCGCCACGTGTACAGAACCTCCGGAGTGCGATCCCTTCATGAAGCGTGAAGCTGGCGGCGGAGCCGCTCAATGTCTGTCGGCTTGAACCATCGCTCCGCGCCCTTGCCTGGCCGCAGGGCCGGCACAGTGCCGGCGTTGGCGAGTCTCCGGAGCGCTTTCGTTGAGATGCCGAGGCATTTGGCGGCCTCTCCGATGCGCATGGGTCGCTGAGCCGCTGGTAGCTGCCGGACCGCCGGATGGTACTGATCGTCGCTGGCTAGCCGGGTCGCTCCCTCGCCGTCTTCCCACAGGGCCATGTACGCGGATGGCAGCGGCGTGCCGTCGGGCAGTGCTCGGCACACCGTGCAGATCAGTCCGTGATGAGTAGCGGTCTCTGGCGCAAGGACGACATGCAGCAGCCAGTGGCCGCAGGACAAGCAGGTCTTGGGGCGCAGCACGCGTTTGTCGTCAGGGTGTGACTCCAGCACGTGCTTCAGCCGGACGTCGCTGGAGTCGGCCGGCCCCGCAAGGTTCATGGTCTGTCGAAGCGTGGCACCGATGTAGTGCGCGAGGTCGGCGCCGCGCAGTCCCACGCCGGGATCCTCGCCGCGTCCGGCCATGTCTTGGAAGACGCGTAGAGCCTTGCGCGACAGGGTGACGTCGCGAGACCACTGGGCGCCCCATGACAGGTCGCACTCATCAAGGTAGGTGGCGCGGACACGTTCGACGAATGCCGGCGCGGCGGTCTCCGGAACCTTGGTTCTGGTGAGCAGCGCCCAGGCAATGGCCTTGGTCTCCGGGATGGGGCAATCAAGTAGCGCACTGCGCCGCCAGCGTGGATAGCGGGGCATGCCAGCGGTGCACAGCCACCGCATGACTGCCTTGCGGGCGTTGTCATCCGTGGAGTCAGCGGAGGCAACTGCTTCGTCCCAGGCAGTGCCTTCGTGCAGAACGTGGCGGGCCAAGGACTCACCGAGGCCGGTGTGCTGCTTGGCCACCAGGGTGCTCAGCGTCAGGGGCTCGGCAATGTCGAAGGCAACTCGCGTGCCATCGATGGTCTGCCAGGTGAAGGTTGCGGTCGCCGTTCCCCGGCGTGGATCGTCCGGGTTCGGTGTGACGCGCAACGTGTCCCCGATCGCGGCCTTGACGATGCGATTGAGCTGGGCCGGCATGGCCTTGCCACCCGTACCCTGAAGAAGTCCGCCGATTGCAGCCAGACTGCTGAGGTCAACCTGCGCCGTGCGCGTTTGCGGCGCGCTGGAGAGGGAGCCGGCGATGCGCTCACGCTCGCTTTCCAGCGCGGCAAGCTGGGCAGCGGCGGCACTGACCTTCTCTGCTCGGCGTGCCGTGGCCCCGTTGCGTTCAAGAGCGTCGGTGGCGTCGTCGAGGTCCTCGCGTGCGTGCTCGATCAACGTCGGCAGCTCGCTCAGGCGCTGCTCGATCTTTGCGCGGTCGCGCTGTGCGGTTGAGGCTGCGGCGTGGACAATCGGTGGCGCTGCGGAGTCACCGAGGTCAGTGGCGACACGGGCTACTGCCCGACCGAGTGCGGCTTCGAGCTCACCGGCCAA
>CAJAKT010000157.1 GCA_903940375.1 uncultured bacterium
CCACCTCAACCCTGCTGACCTACCGCGGTGACGGGCACACGGCCTACGGCAACGGCTCGCGCTGCGTCGAAGAGGCCGTGACCGGCTACCTGCTCACGGGCACTCTCCCCGCCGCCGGCACGGTCTGCCGCTAGGCCCCGAGCCAGATGAGGGCGGCCTGAGCGAACCGGCTGCACTCGGCAATGCACGAGCAGACCCGGGAGGGACGTCTGGCCCAACTCGTCGCCGACAGTGCCGCCGGTCTCCAGGTCGCGCCGTGCCGCCGCCGCTGACCGGCATCCCGATCCGAACATCCACGACAGAAGGCGGCCCCGTCCTTGCACCTCCGGGTGGGGGCTGAACCGAGCACTAGGAACTCGGTGCAACTTCCGGGAGTGCGGGACGGGGCCGCCTGTCAGTGGGCCGCGTTCAGCGGGCTTTCAGTTGTCGACGGTCACCATGCGCATCCCGGCGCCAGCTGCTGCCAGAGCAGCAGCCACGATCATCGCCGCGCCCCAGACCGGGAAGTCCTGGCTGGGAGCTGACGAGCCGCCACCGGCCGGAACCGCGGTGGGGATGGTGGCTGAGGTGGGCACGGCCACGGTGGCTGCCGCGGGGACAGCGACCTTGGCGGCCGCAGGCTTGGCGACCTTGGCAGCGGCAGGCTTGGCAACCTTCGCTGCAGCCGGAACCGCGACCTTCGCAGCAGCCGGCTTGGCGGCCTTGGCTGCCATCGGAGCGGCGATGCTGACGGCGGACTCCGTCACAGCGGCGGGGGTGACAGCGGCCGGGGTCTCAGCGGCGGGGGTCTCAGCGGCGGGGGTCACGGCGGCGGGGGTCACAACGGCGGGAGTGATGGCCGCGGGAGTCTCGTCATCGGAGTCCTGCGAGGAGTCGCCCGAGCCGCTGTGGCTGTCGCCCGAATCCTCGGAGCCGCTGTGGGTCTCGGGGGTGTGCGACTCGGAATCGGAGTCGTCGGACCCGTGCGCGTTGGCATCCGAGTGGTCGCTGGCGTGCTCCTGGCTGGCGGAGTGGTTCTCGGCGACGTTGTTGTGGCCGTTCTCATCGCTGTGGTCGCTCGAGTGCTCGTTCGAGTGCTCGTTCGAGTGCTCGTTCGAGCTGGAACCGTGGTTGTTCTCGTCGGCCGATGCGGTGGTGGCCAGCGCGGTGGCTCCGACCATCGCGAGGCTGATCGCCCCGAGGAGGGCGGCGCCGCGGACCATGTTCTTCGAAAGCTTGGTGTTCATGTCTTCTCCTAGTGTCTGGTGCCCCCCACGGGCACATCACTAGATAACTGCCCCAACCTCACGGACTCCTCACGGCAGGCAGCCGGCTGGTTCACGCTTCCGGACGGTTCTGGGCCACCAAAGAAGGCGGCCCCGTCATCGCAACTCCGGGTGGGGGGCTGCACCGAGCACTAGGAACTCGGTGCAACACCGGGGTTACGGGACGGGGCCGCCTGTCAGGGGGCCGCGTTAGCGGTCTTTCAGTTGTCGAGCTTCACGAGGCGCATTCCGGCGCCCGCTGCTGCCAGAGCAGCGGCGACGATCATCGCTGCGCCCCAGATCGGGAAGTCCTGGCCGGGAGCGGACGAGCCGCCGCCTGCCGGAACCGCTGCGGGAAGCGTGGCGGCTGCGGGGACGGCCACCGTGGCGGCTGCGGGGACGGCAACCGTGGCGGCTGCGGGGACGGCCACCGTGGCGGCCTCAGGCGCGGCAACAACCGCAGCCTCGACGACCGGCGTGACTGCCGGGGTCTCCGCGGCCTGAACCGCGGGTGCAGTTACGACGGGAGCCTCAGGCACCACCGGCTGATCGGGCTGAGTGCACGGCGCACTCTCACCCTGGGCACCGGTAGCGCCCTGGTCGCCGGTCTCGCCCTTCGCACCGGTCGCACCCTGGGCACCGGTCGCACCCTGGGCACCGGTCGCACCCTGGGCACCGGTCGCACCCTGGGGGCCCTTGTCGCCGACTGGGCCGGTCTCGCCCCTGTCGCCCTTGTCGCCATGCTCGCCCTTGTCGCCATGCTCGCCCTTGTCGCCCTTCTCACCCTTCTCGCGGTAAGAGATCTCAGGCTTCACGGCAATGCGGGAATTGGGGTCGGAAGCTGCCACAACGCAAGGCGCGGGAGCGTCTCCACAGGCACCCTGCGCGCCCTGCTCGCCGGTCGCGCCAACGGGGCCGGTCGCGCCAACGGGGCCGGTTGCGCCAACGGGGCCGGTCGCGCCGGTCGCGCCGGGGAGACCCGGATCACCAGCGGGGCCCGTCGGGCCCTTGTCGCCGTGCTCACCGCTCTCGCCCTTGTCGCCCTCGTCGCCCTTGTCGCCGTGCTCGCCCTCGTCGCCCTTGTCGTCTTCGTCGCGAACCTGGGGGCTCACGTTGCAGCTGGGATCGTTCCATGCGAGTCCGACGGCGCCCTCAGCGCCGGTGTCGCCCTTAGCGCCCTGAGCACCGGTCGCACCCTGAGCACCGGTCGCACCCTGAGCACCGGTCGCACCCTGAGCACCGGTGGGTCCAGCCGGCCCAGTGTCGCCCTTCTGGCCATGCTCGCCCTTGTCGCCGTGGTCGCCCTTGTCGCCGTGGTCGCCCTTGTCGCCGTGGTCGCCCTTGTCGCCCTTGGCGACGACGACGCTGGCGCTGGACGCCGAAGCGGCGGGGGCCAGCGCAGCAGCGCTGACGAGGGCAATGCCGAGGGCACCGAGGGCGGCGCCGCTGCGGACGGCAAGCTTCTTGCGGGAATCGCATTCCATCGAGTTGAAGAACATTGGGACTCCTAGTGTCTGGCCGCCCTAGTGCGGCAAGACATAGGTAACCGTTCGGGTTTCACGCAGCCATCACGGTCACATCCCCGAATCCTCACGTCTCGGGGAGAAACCTCTCGAAATGCCATACCGCCCGATTCGGACATTCACGTCCGGCCGCCGTGAGGGAATCCCTCAGGAGTCGGTCTGCTTCTCCGGGTCGTCCGGGTCCTGCAGGCTCGAGAGGAACTGCTCGACCTGGGCCGCGATCTCGTCACCCGTGAGCATGTCGCCCTCGGCCATATCGCCGATGCCACCGCCCGCGCTGGCGGTCATGGCGGACTTCTGGTCGTACTGCACCTCAAGGGCGGCCACGACGGTGGCGAACTCCTCATTGCCCTCAAGCTGCGAGGCGACCTCGGCATCGGCGCGCTCGGCCGCGGGCTCGAGGTCCGAGACCGGCAGGGCCAGGCCGGTGGCGCAAGCGACCCCGCCGAGCAGCGTGGAGGCGGCACGGGGGAAGTCGAACTGCACGAGGTAATGCGGCACCTGAGCGGTCACGCCCATGGACGGAGTGCCCTGCTGACCCAGATGCAGCTCGAGCATGGCGCCCACGTGACCGGGCACCTCGATCTCACCGATGACGGACACATGGCCCGCGACGAGGTCGGGCTCGCTGCCGTGCACGGTGATGCCCAGGGGGCGGGTATGCGGGATCGGCCACGGGATCGCCGACAGGCCGACAGCGAGGCGCACGTCGAACATCTCGACAAGCAGGTCGACGGCGGCCATGAACCGCATCCACTGGTAGTCGGGCTCGGGGCCGGTGAGGAGGAGGAAGCGCTGGCCGGTCTCGTCCGTGACCTCATGGAGGACGATCTGCTGCACCTCGACCGAGGCGAAGTGGTCGACGACATAGGTCATGCGCGGACGGCGCGCCCGGTAGTCGAGGAGCTCATCGACGTCGAAGGTGGCGATCAGCTGGTGGTCGCAGCTCGCGAGGATGTGCTCCGCGGCGAGCCGGACACCGGAACCGGCGTCGACGAAGCCTGAGAACGCGTAGAGCAGGATCGGTCGCTCGTCGAACTGCACCTCACGGTGCAGCGTGAACAGTTCCGCTGGCGTTCGCATGACTCACCTCCACCTCAACGATGCCATACGCATGAACGAGGTGCATGGGTCCGAACTTCCCCTGTTCGCCACGGGCGAAGAGGAATCAGGCCTCCGGGGCGGGCGCGGGCTTCGCGCGCTTGCGCGCTGCGGGCTTCTTCGCGGGGGCGGCTTCCTCGATGGCCGCCGGTTCGGCGCTCGCGGCGGCATCCGTGGCGGCGGCATCGGCCGCCTCCGAGACGACACCTGCGACCTCATGCGCGGTCTGGCCGGTTGCGGCCGCGATCTCGCCCGCCTTCCTGCTGGCCGCGTCGGCGGCCTCGGCCGCGCCTGCTCCCAGGGTCGCTGCGGCATCGGCCACCTTCTGGGCTGCCGTGTCCGCGGCTCCGGAGACGGCGCTGGCCGCGCCCGCGACCCGGGTCGCCGCCGTGTCTGCCGCTGTTGAGACGGAGTCGGCCCACAGATCGGCCGTTGATGACACGCTGCTGGTCGCACCACGGCGACGCCACATGACCACACCGACAGCAGCACCGGCGGCGGCAGCCGCTACGAGCAGAACCTTCTTCATGTCTTCCTCCCACGTCGTGCCCGACGCTAACACCCTTCGTCAGGCCTTGCCCCGCCCATAGCGCTGGGCTTCCTTGAGGTAGCCGACGAACCACTCCGTGACCTGCGAGCTGTTGAGGAACTGGTCGCGGCCAGCGTCATCGAGGCTGAGGGCGTGCTCGCACACCCGCGCCCACGCCATCCCGACCGCCTTGGTCAGCGCCCCGGCGACGGTCGCCGAAATGGCGGAGCCGGCAATCGCACCGCCTGGGATGAACTTCAGCAGGCTCGTGACGGCGTACTTCCCGGCCATGGTCGCCCCGCCCGTGAGGACGACGGCACCGGCCGTCGACAGCGCTCGGGACTTGTTGGGCGGCAGGCCGTACGCCGCCGTGATTCGGGCGATCATCGTGACCTGGTTCGGGACGAGCAGGGCCGCGTCAGCGAAGGGGATCGGTGTTGCTCCTACGCCAGCGGCGACCACGACGGCCTGGTTGATGATCGCCGCCACGGCTTTTTTCTTGCGCCCGATGTCGAGCACCTGGGCGGCCGTCAGCGCAGCCTCCGCGACTTCCGGGATGACGGCGTACGTGTCGTCGAGCAGCGCCTGCAGTCCGAAGACGGGGCTCTGGGTGAACGTGTCGACGAGGGCATTGGTGAGCACGACCCGGCCAGCTGGACGGATCGGCAGGCCGAGGGACTCGATGTACTGGGCGAACTCGGTGGCCTCGGGATGCACCTCGCCATCGCGGCTCGGCACCTGCGTCATGACGACGATCACCGGCAGACCCAGGGATGCGAGTTCGCGCACGAACTGCTCCTGCGCCCGCTCGAATCGACGGTCCGACCAGCGCACGAGGTACCAGACGGCGTGGATCTGCTCGTGCACAGCGCGGGTGCGATGCTCCGCCACCAGCCTGCGCAGTCCGTCGACGATGGCATCCCCCGCCGTGCCCGTCTCGAAGCCCTCCGAGTCGTAGACACCGAGAAAGCCGTCGGGGTGGCGGTAGTAGACCAGGCCGCGCGTGACAGGACTGCCGACGCCCGTTGCCGCGACATCGCGACCGAACACGGCATTCACCAGCGTGGAC
>CAJAKT010000158.1 GCA_903940375.1 uncultured bacterium
CCCTCACCGGCACCACCGACAACGCCACCCGCGTGAGCGCGATGGTCAACGCCTACTTCACGTTCGTCGAGGAGCCCGGTGGCGCCTTCCGGCTCGTGTTCGAGAGCGATCTGGCCAACGAGCCGGCCGTACGCCAGCGCGTGGACGCGGCCGACCTCGCCCTCGCACATCTGAGCGCGGCCGTCATCGCCGAGGACACCGGCCTGAGCGATGCCGAGGCCCTGCTCCTGGCGTCGGGACTGCAGGGCATGGTGCAGGTCGCTGCGCGACGCTGGCTGCGCGATGGTGCCGGCGACATCAGCCGTGCCAATGCGGCCGATCTCATCGCCTCTTTGTCGTGGCGTGGCATCAGCGGCTTCCCGCTGTCGCACCCTCCCCAGACGGAATAAAGCGCAGCCTGACACGATTGAACGACGCAGGACCCGGCACCAGGACTCGGAAGGACTTCGCTGTGGAGATCAAGATCGGCGTTCAGGACACCGCCCGCGAGGTTTCGCTGGACAGCAACGACACATCCGAGAGCGTCATCGCCGCCGTCAACGAGGCACTCGCCAGTGGTGGCATCCTCAGCCTCGTCGATGATCGTGGCCGCACCGTCATGGTGCCGGGCGCGAAGATCGCGTATGTCGAGGTCGGCGCCAGCTCCAAGGGCCGGGTCGGCTTCGGCTCCTAGCGTCCGTCAGGCCGCGAGACCCAGGGCGGACATGCGGCGCGCGTGGTTCTCCGTGAGCCGGGCGAGCATCCGGCCGATCTCCGCAAGGTCAGTGCCGGGGCGGTCGACCCCGCCGACGAGCAACGTGGACAACGCGTCTCGCTCAGCAGCCACGCGCTGCGCCTGAGACAGTGCCTCCCCCACGAGGCGACGGCCCCAGAGGGCCAGCCGCCCGCCGACGCGCGGATCCTCGACGATCGCCGCACGCACGCGGTCGACGATGAAGGCCGACTGCCCCATGTCGTCGCAGACGCTCACGACGAGGGCACGGGTGTCCTCGTCGACGTAGTTCGAGATCTCCCGGTAGAAGTCGATGCCGATGCCGTCACCGACGTACGCCTTGACCAGGCCCTCGAGCCAGTCACTCGGTGCCGTCTGCTCGTGGAAGTCCTCGTAGGCGCGCCGGAACGGTGCCATGGCAGCCTGCGGGTCGACGCCCAGCTCCGCCAGCCGGTCGCGCAGGACCTGGAAGTGCCGGTACTCGGCGGTGGCCATGCCCGCGAGCGCGGCCTTGTCGTCAATGGACGGAGCCATCGCGGCATCGGCCGCAAGCCGCTCGAAGGCGGTCAGCTCCCCATAGGCGAGGACGGCGAGGAGGTCGACGACCGCGGCCCGGTAATCGGGGTCGGTCTCGAGGGCTGAGGCGGGCGGTCCCTGTTCGGTCATGGTGAGGAAAGGCTACTTCCGGCCAGCGGGTAGAGTTTGCACAACATCACAAGCGTGATGATCGAGTATCTGGAGTACCCCCTGAGCAACGCAGCATCGAACGACGCAGCCGACACGGCGACCGAAACCTCCCCCGTGGATCCCACTTCCGCCCCCACCTTCGTTGAGCTGGGCGCCGATCCGCAGATTGCCGAGGCCCTCGAGGCCGACGGCATCACCCACGCCTTCCCCATCCAGGAGCAGTGCATCCCGCTGGCCCTGCAGGGCACCGACCTCATCGGACAGGCCAAGAC
>CAJAKT010000159.1 GCA_903940375.1 uncultured bacterium
CGACGAGGGCAGCCACATCGGCGAGGTCGGTCATGACCGGTTTCACGTCGTCACTCATTGCCGGGTCCTTTCCTATGACGGCATTCGCAGGACACTGACGGCGAACTCGGCATCGACGCGCCATGGGCGCAGGTCCCACGTCGCGAAGCGGTGCTCGAGGGTGAAGCCGGCCTCAGCAAGGTGGCGGTCGAAGGCGCCCATGTCGTAGCGATCGGTGTGGAAGCCGACGACGGCGAAGCCATCGGGCTTCAGGTGCGCCGCGATCCGGCGAAGCACCATGGTCTCGGTGTCTGGTGCTACGAAGGCCATGACATTGCCGGCCACGACCGCTGCATCGAAGGGCTCGACGTGGCCAACCTCGTCGAGGGCAAGGTCGGCGAGATCGGCCACGAGCCACGTCGGCCCGGGGTAGTCCTCGACGGCGGCGGCGATCAGCTCGGGGTCGGCATCGACGCCGACGACGTCGTGCCCGCAGGCGAACAGCGCCGCACCTGTGCGACCCGGTCCGCAGCCGGCATCGAGGATCCGCGCGTGCCGGGGCACCATCGCATCGATCATGCGCGCCTCGCCGGCGAGATCAGCACCATCCGCCGCCATCGTGCGGAACCGCTCGATGTACCACTGCGAATGGCCGTCATCGGTCTCGGTGAACCAGCGCGGCGGGGTGCTCATGGACTCGACGGTAGCGGGTAGCCGAGTTCCGCGTAGTCGCGTGCATATGTCGCGGCTACCCGCGCCAGCAGAGCCGGCGTGAAGTAGTCCTGCATCAGGCTGCGTGCGCCGGTTGAGTTGCGGCAGAAGAACTGCTCCTGCAGGCCCGGCGTCGACGTCAGTTCCGCGATGCGACCCCAGGATGCGTCGAGGTCCTCCAGATGGATGACCGCGTCGTAGTTCACGATGCCGAGGCCGAGGTGGTCAGCCTGGCGACGCCAGTGGGGGTCCTGGTCGCGGGAGTCCTGCGCCGAGATGACGTCGAGGAACTCGTCGAGCGTCACATCGGCCGGTGCGATGTCACGGCCTGTCGTGGCGTGCAGAGCCTGGACGATGGGCGTGCTCTGCTTGAGTCCCTGGCCGATCTTCTCGAGGTATCCCGAGAGCAGTCGGGATGCGGGCTCGCGCACGACGGTGAAACGGCAGTAGTCGGGGGACGTCAGGACTTCCTCCAGCAGGGCGGGCGGCAGCTGGAAAGGCTTGATGAAGGGGGTCGCGTTGAGACGGTTGTGCGGGCTGTCCTGCACCCGCTGGACCAGGCCCGGGCCCATGCGGGCCGCCTCGAGGCCGCCGAGAGTCGCCTTCATGGTCCCGCAACCGGCCTTGGGGACCTCGACGTAGGCGTAGCGGTGCACGAGTGAGATATGGGTGTGCATGTTGACCGAGCGCCAGCCCATGGCCGCCACGTAGGCCCGAGTGGTGGGTCCGAGGTCACTACGGCTCGGGCGGCGGTCGGGGACGGTCATGATCGCCAACGCTAACCCCTGACGGGCCGGGAAAAGCGAACCGGGGGCCGAGCGATGCTCGACCCCCGGTGCTGGTCGGGGTGGCGGGATTCGAACCCACGGCCTCTACGTCCCGAACGTAGCGCGCTACCAAGCTGCGCCACACCCCGAAGTGCTTGCGGAGTCTAACCGAGTGCCGGATGCGGCTGGGCCAGAGGGGGACGGACGAGGCTGGGAGCTCCACATCGGTAGGGTCCGTCGATCACGTCCAACGATTCAGGAGCGACCGTGGCCCTCGAGGATTTCCCCCGCTACCCGCTGATGTTCGGCCCGAGCCCGGTGCATCCGCTCCCTCGTCTGAGCGAGTACCTGGGCGGGGCGCAGATCTGGGCCAAGCGCGAGGACTGCAACAGCGGCCTGGCCTATGGCGGGAACAAGACCCGCAAGCTCGAGTACATCGTGCCCGACGTGCTGGCGGAGGGGGCAGACACTCTGGTCTCGATCGGCGGTGTGCAGTCCAACCACACTCGCCAGGTCGCCGCGGTGGCCGCGAAGCTCGGGCTCAAGGCGGTCCTCGTTCAGGAGGCCTGGGTCAACTGGCCCGACTCGGTAAACGACCGCGTGGGCAACATCATGCTGTCGCGCATCATGGGTGCGGAGGTGCGCCTGGATCCGTCCGGCTTCGACATCGGCTTCCGCGACAGCTGGAATCAGGCACTCGACGATGTCCGGGCGCGCGGCGGCAAGCCGTACGGGATTCCGGCGGGTGCCTCGGACCACCGTCTGGGCGGGCTGGGCTTCGCTAACTGGGCCTATGAGGTCCAGCAGCAGGAGCGCGATCTCGGCGTCTTCTTCGACACGATCATCGTGTGCTCCGTGACGGGCAGCACGCATGCGGGGATGATCGCGGGATTCGCGGGGCAGGACCGGCCACGCCGGGTCATCGGCATCGATGCCTCAGCGAAGATCGAGCCGACGCGCGAGCAGGTCGCTCGTATCGCTCGCAACACCGCAGAGCTGATTGATCTTGGTCGTGACCTGCGCGACGACGAGATCACCGTGCTCGAGGGCTGGGCCGGAGACCTGTACGGGATTCCCGTTCAGTCGACGCTGGATGCGATCCGACTTACCGGCAGCCTCGAGGGCATGATCATCGATCCCGTATACGAGGGGAAGTCGATGGCTGGCCTCATCGACCTTGTTCGCACGGGTGAGATCGGCAAGGACTCGACCGTCCTCTACGCGCACCTCGGTGGTCAGCCGGCGATCAAC